>NZ_JBQXXK010000001.1:189450-445637 GCF_052656625.1 Melioribacter sulfuriphilus
GTGGCTCTAACACACTCACAGGCAACATTGCAGATCTACCTGCTGGGTTGACGTATTTAGTTATCGGTGGCTCTAACACACTCACAGGCAACATTGCAGATCTACCTGCTGGGTTGACGTTATTAAATATCGGTGGCTATAACACACTCACAGGCAACATTGCAGATGCACCTGCTGTGGTGACATATTTAAGTATCAGTGGCTCTAACACACTCACAGGCAACATTGCAGATCTACCTGCTGGGTTGACGTTATTAAATATCGGTGGCTATAACACACTCACAGGCAACATTGCAGATCTACCTGCTGTGGTGACATATTTAAGTATCAGTGGCTATAACACACTCACAGGCAACATTGCAGATCTACCTGCTGGGTTGACGTTATTAAATATCGGTGGCTCTAACACACTCACAGGCAACATTGCAGATCTACCTGCTGTGGTGACATATTTAAGTATCAGTGGCTCTAACACACTCACAGGCAACATTGCAGATCTACCTGCTGGGTTGACGTATTTAGTTATCGGTGGCTCTAACACACTCACAGGCAACATTGCAGATCTACCTGCTGGGTTGACGTTATTAAATATCGGTGGCTATAACACACTCACAGGCAACATTGCAGATGCACCTGCTGTGGTGACATATTTAAGTATCAGTGGCAGAAACACCCTTGCTGATTATACTGCAGGCAGAATTTGGGCAAATAATTTTCGTCATTTATATTTACGTCCAGCTGCAGGTTATGGTTTATCTTCTACCGAAGTTGACAATCTGCTTATAGATTTAGCGAATGTGAATACATTTACTAATGAGAAACAAATAGATATTGCAGGCAACAACGCTCCTCGCACGTCAGCAAGTGGCGCTGCAGTATCCACTTTAATTTCAAAAGGCGTAACAGTAATAACAAATCTATGATGCAGAATGAAATATCAGGAACGATTATAAAGAGGATTATAAAGAATCGAAGACATATTTGGCAGATAATCTAAATGCTTTTGAAAGCGATAGCTTAAAAGGCGTACGCAAAAGGCGGCGTGCTCGCAGGGCGCTACGAAAAGGAAGCCCGGAAGGCTGACAATATGGCATATAGGAATAACAGACCGGGGGGTCTATATTTCTCACGCTAACTGTAAAAATTTCTCATTTTTCGTGAAAAGTTATACTAATACGAATTTTCGCATTAACCGGACTTGTGGGGGGATGTATGAATCAATTCATTTCAGAAAGTGCCATTCGCTTCTTTGACAGAATTTTATTACCATCGTTTAAATCAAGCTGGAATCTTTCAATCAATTCTTGGAGGCTTTCAGTTAATTGCGTAAGATTATTCGTGGAATGTGCAATTTGAGATGTACTGGAAGCTGCTTGTTGTGTTACTGTGGTAATATTTTCGATGCTTTTACTAATTTCTTCTGCTGAAATCGATTGTTCCTGGCTGGCACTGACAATACTATCAATTAGATCTGAGACGTTTCTTGCAGATTTATATATTTCTTTCAGGACGTTATCAATTTCATCGGTAAGTCTCTTTCCTTCTTCGACTGAAATTTTTGCATTTGCCATCGACTTATCGGCTTCTCGAACTTCCAATTGTATCGATTTAATGGTATCGGCAATTTCCTTAGTGGCTTTTGTAGTTCTTTCAGCTAATTTGCGTACTTCATCGGCAACAACTGCGAAACCGCGACCCTGTTCACCAGCACGGGCTGCCTCGATAGCAGCATTGAGTGCCAGAAGATTTGTCTGGTCGGCAATTTCATCAATTACGCTCGTAATTTCGCCTATCTGATCGGTCTTATTTGCCAGCGTTGCAATTATACTGGCTGCTTTATCCGATGATTCTACAATTTTATCCATTCCTTTTTTTGTATTGGCAGTTTTATTTGTCCCTAACTCAGCTGCCTGGCTCGATTGTTTCGACATCTCAGCTACCTCAGTGAGGTTATCCGACATATCGAGAATCGATTTTGTCATCTTTTCAATTGAATATGTAATTTCGTTGACCTGTTGATTTTGCTCCTGTGCACCAGCCGCCATTTCTTCGGTAGACGAGGAAATTTGTATTGCCGCGCTTGCTGTGGCATTTACCACTTCCCGAACTTTGATTAAGATTTCCTTTAATTCTTCAATCATGCGGTTGATATCATTTCCGAGATCGTAAAGCACACTCTTGGGATCAATATCAAGTTTATGTGTTAGTTTACCGTCTGCAATTTCCCGAATAACACTGGCTATCGGAGCAATCTGCTCTTTTAAGTAAGCTTCGTTTTTCTCTTCTATTTCTCTCATATCAGTAAAGAATACAAATGCTCCGTCCATTTCACCTTTCGAGTTCTTAATCGGTCCGGATTGAGCCAGTATTGGAATTTCATCGCCTTTATTATTTTTAATGAAAGCTTTGTCTCCCTTTAGAAATTTACCTTCTACTGCACGTCGACTTATCGAATCAGTTCCAAATACTTCTTTTACTCTCATTTTGTTTATTATTTCTTCTGGTTTGTATGGTGAATTTATTATGTCGAGTGCTGCTTGGTTAATGTAAGTTATTGTAAGATCATTATTGATTGTAAAAAATGCACTTGAGACACCGTTCTGGAAACTTTTAAAATGTGCAATTTCATTCTTTATTTTTGTTATCATTTCTGCGAAAGAACGATTCAGATTCCCAACTTCGTCTTTCCAATCGGTATTTTCGAATTCGATATTAAAATTACCTTTCAGAATTTCGGACGCTTTGTTTGCAAGTTTATTAATCGGTTTTACAATTACTTTTGTTATTAGCGGTATAAAAAAGAGCATTACAATAACGGTAATAATAATTATTAAAATTGTTATCGATTTCGACTCTTCTACTTGTGCTAATGTTGTGTTGTTGAAATTTTCTGCTTCCGAATCGTAAAGTTCAACAAGTTTTTTCAAATGGACTTTAGCAGCATCGAACTTTTCAAGTGCTTTGACAGACAATAAATTGTTTTGCAATACTAATTCTTCAATTTGCTCATTGTTTTCTTCAGGAATAAGTTGGTCGATTTTTCTCTGATTCTCAATTACTTGCTGATGAATAGATTTCCATTCTTTCCAGTCTTCTTTGAATTGTGCCCAGATATTTGCCTGCTCTTCAGTTTTATCAAGATTATCATAAATATTCCAGGCTTTATCAGCCCTTTCAAAAGCAGAATTAATCGAATTGTAAATCGATTCTCTGATACTTTTGTCTTTTAGGTCTCTGTTAAGAACACCTCTTTCTGCACTTAGTGCCGAAGTTTCGGCTTGATAAAGTGTAATTAATGACTGAATAGATGGAAGAACATTTTTCCCTAAATAATTAATTACATTTTCTTCTTTGTTTAAATTCTGGTAAGCAAGAAATGCATTAATGCCAGTCATTATTACAATTGCAGTAAAAAGGACTACAATCTTTGTTAAAATTTTTAAATCATAAAATTTTTTGATCATAGCTTCCCCTTACTTATAGAAAAAAATTTTGACAAATCTTACCTTATTATCGATTCTTTCAGAGAATAATTAAATTTAATTGAAACTTTCCCGAATTTTTCAAAATGACAGGAATGATAGTTTAACAGGCACGAAAAATTCTTTGAATGAAAAGGAATCGAGACGAAGCTGAAATGTTATTATTAAATTTCATTTGAGTTGATATAGAAAAACAGGTTTTAATTGAGATATGGAGAAAAATTTTTTTGGGAAGAAGACAGGAATTACCAGCGAAAAGAGACTTCTTGTGAATCTATAGATACCGGATAAAATGAGTAGGGAGCGGACATCACTTTGAAGTAATTCCGCTCCTTTTAATTTTTAATCCACAAAAGTTATCCATCCGAAACGGTCTTCAATTTTTCCGTATTGAATTCCGGTTAGCTCGTCGTATAATTTTAATGCTAATTCACCAGGTTCGGTGTCACTGAATTTAATCTCTTTATCGTTGTATTTAAGTTTACTTACAGATGATATTACCGCAGCAGTACCACTACCGAAAATTTCGAGAAGTTCACCTTTATCTGCAGCATAAAATAATTCATCGATAGCAATTAATCTTTCATTAATATTGTAGCCCCAATCTTTTAAGAGCTCTATAACAGACATTCTTGTTATTCCTGGTAGAATTGAACCAGTTAGAGCAGGTGTGGCAATTTCATCTTTAAAGCGGATAAAAATATTCATTGCACCGACTTCTTCGATATATTTTTGTTCGATTGCGTCGAGCCATAAAATTTGAGAATAGCCTTCTTTTTTGGCTTCTTCCTGAGCAATTAAACCAGCTGCATAATTGCCTGCAGCTTTCGCTTCACCCGTTCCTTTACGTACTGCCCGTATGTATTTATCAGTTGCCATGATCGGTACCGGTTTAAAACCTTGAGGATAATAAGGTCCAACGGGACTCAAAATTATAATAAACTTATATGTGTCAGCTGCACGTACACCGAAACAGGGTTCTGTAGCAAATATAAACGGACGAATATAAAGTGAATGCCCGGGTTTCTGCGGTATCCATTCAGAGTCGAGCTTGACTAATTCTTTTATGGCTTTTAATGCCAGTTCGGAATCCACTTCCGGAATGCATAATCTTCTTGCAGAACGATTAAGCCTTTCAATATTTTTTTCAGGTCTGAACAAAGCAATTTTACCATCAACCTGTTTATAAGCTTTCATTCCTTCGAAAATTGCCTGTCCATAATGAAATACCATCGCAGCCGGATTGAGATTTAGATTTTCATATCTTTTAATAGTTGGTGTCTGCCAGCCCCCTTTTTCTCTATCGAAATCCATCTCGAAAATATGCTCGGTAAAAATTTTCCCAAATATCAGATTCTCTGGAAGTTTAACTTCTTTTCTCTTTTCGCTGTCGATTATTTTAATTTCTTTCATGGCTTGTACCGCTTTATATTTAATTTTTTGTTATTTATGTTACAAAATAATCGAAATAAATTCTAATTGGCAATATTAAGGGATTTAATTAACTTGCATTTAAAATAAATGTAGGGGCGAAATGGTTAAAAAAATCGGGTTGGCAGTTACATTCTCGCCTAACGGACTTTCGCTTTTGAAAAACGCTCATAAACTGGCGCAATTGTTTGGAGCAGAACTGGTGGTAATCCATGTAGGCGAAAAGAATTCCGATAAAGAAATTAAAATGAATGAATTGATTCGCGAAGCTGGCTTAAAAGAAGGCGATTATTTGTTAATCTGGCAGATGGGTGAACCTGCGGATACGATTATCGATGTATGCATTAAAGAAAAGGTCGACTTATTAGTTTCGGGCGCCCTTGAAAAAGAACCGCTTTTAAAATATTACACCGGCTCGGTAGCTCGAACTCTTATGAGAGGAGCTCCATGTTCTGTGCTTGTACTGGTTAATCCGGAAAATAAGATTATTAAATTCAATAAAATATGTGTAGGGGTGGATTATACGCCATTAAGCGAAATAGCCGTTAAAAAAGCTTATAAATTGGCTCTACTCGAAAAAGCAGAAGAATTCATCCTGGTAAGAGAATTTCAAGTACCGGGGCTCGCGATAACTATTTCCGACGGTGGTAATACAGAAGAGACCGAATCTAAGAGATTAATTTGGCAAAAAGAAGAAGAAATGAAACTGAAATTATTTGCCGAAGAGCTTAATCTTACTGAAATCAAACCTCAACTTGTTTGTCGCTACGGGAAAGAAGGCTGGGAATTAAAACAATTCGCTCAACAAGCTGGTTGCGATTTACTGGTTGTTGCTTTGCCGTCAAATAAACTAAAATTTTTCGATCGTATTTTCAAACACGATATTGAATTTATTTTCAGTCAACTCCCATGTTCATTACTAATAATTCGTTAATTATTTTTTGCCATCAATGTCAATGAGTGCTTCTGAAATAACTTTGTTTCTGGTGGGACTGAGTATAATTCTTCTTTTTGCAAGAGGATTCGGGGAATTACTTCGATTGGCAAAACAACCGATCGTAATTGGTGAGATTATTGCAGGGATTGTGCTCGGACCAACTATTTTTGGAACAATTTTCCCTGGAGCATTCAATAAACTTTTCGTGCAGTCTGATACGATTTCGATAGCGCTCCACGCAATTACACTTTTAGGAATTGTTATGTTGTTGCTTGTATCCGGTATTGAAATCGATTTACCCCTCTTGATCAGACAGAGCAAAAAAGCGCTTTTAATTAGTATTCTGGGAGTTGCATTTCCTTTTATACTCGGTTTTACGTTTGCATATTTTTTTCCTCATCAATTCGATATCATAAATGACGAAGACAGATTGATATATGCTTTGTTTATCGGTACGGCGCTATCGATAACTGCCCTGCCGGTTGTTGCTCGAACATTGATGGATCTTAATATTTTCAAATCCGAAATTGGTTTTTCAATTATTACATCTGCAATGTTTAACGACCTTGTTGGATGGATTATCTTCTCGATTATTCTCGGTATGATTGGTTCAAATATAGGACACGGAATTAGTGCGGGAAATACAGTCTTGTTGTTGTTTGCTTTTATTGTTGTTTCACTTTTCTTCTTCCGCAAAATTTTTGATTATTTGTTTGGATTTGCAAAAAAATATCTTTCGAATCCGGGGGGTATCCTCAATATCATTTTCATTATTGGATTTAGTGCTGCAGCTTTTACAGAATATATCGGTATACATGCAATTTTCGGTGCCTTCATTATCGGCATTGCCATCGGAGATTCGGTGCATTTGACTGAAGATGTCCGTGAAATTATGAATCAATTTGTAACAAATATTTTTGCTCCCTTGTTTTTTGTATCAATTGGCTTGCGAATCAATTTCATACAGAATTTCGATCCATTACTCGTAATAATATTGCTAACTTTGTCGGTAGTCGGTAAAGTTTTTGGTTCAACATTGGGCGCCCGACTTGGCGGTTTCGATAAGTATGATTCATGGACTATCGGATTTGGTTTAAATGCACACGGCACAATCGAATTGGTGCTCGGTACTGTTGCCTACGAAGCTGGTTTAATTAATGAACGGGTTTTTGTGGCATTGATAATTATGGCGCTCACCACAACGCTTACAAGCGCGCCTTTAATGAAATATTTTATTGACAAAACAAAAACTAGATTTACTCTTGCCGGAATTCTTTCTAAAGAAGCAATTTTAATTTCGGATAATTCGATTATGGATAAAAAAATATTGATTGAAAAACTATCCGAAAAACTCGCTGAAGTAAATGGATTAGATAAGAATTTAATCTTTAATGAGGTCTGGAAAAGGGAACAGACTCTTTCAACAGGATTGGAAAATCATTTAGCATTACCGCATGCACGTTGCAATGTTAAATATCCGGCAGCTGTTGTTGCAGTTCATAAAAAAGGAATTAACTTCGATTCGCTCGACGGCAAACCTGCTCACTTGATAATTCTATTGGTAACACCTGTGGATAAACCAGAATTACAATTGGAACTACTTTCCGGAGTTGTCCAAAAATTAGGCAAAAAAGAGATTATCGATTATATTTCAAGTCTAAATTCTAAGGAAGAAATAGCAAAAACAATAAATCGGCTATTCACGTCATGAAAATTTTTCAAAAAATTGGAAGAGCAACTTTAAATTTTTTTCAGGAAAGTGGACAGGTATTCAGATTAACCGGTGAAATTTTTCGTTTTGCTCCTTCGTTACTTAAAGGGAGGAAAAATTTTTTCTATCAAATGGAGCATATTGGGGTAAATTCAATTCCGCTTGTTTTTATTATAGCAGTTTTTACAGGTGCAGTTGCAGCCTGGCAGGCAGCTTATCAGTTGAAAGGGATAGCGCCACTCTCATTTCTTGGAGCAACAACGAGCCGCGCTATAATCACTGAGTTGGGTCCAGTTCTAACTGCAATTGTTATAGCTGGCAGAATTGGAGCTTCAATAGCAGCCGAATTAGGCTCGATGAAAGTAACAGAACAAATCGATGCTCTCGAGACGATGGGCATTAGCCCCGTTCGTTTTCTTGCCACACCACGTTTTTTTGCAGCTGTTTTGATGATGCCTGTACTTGTAATTTTTGCAAATATTATTGCAACTTTTGGTGCATATTTTATTTCCAACTTTTTTCTCGGAGTTTCGTTTACAGTCTTCTTCGAATCGGTTAGAAGATATTTCCTTTTTGGGGATTTTGCTTTTGGACTCTTTAAAGGAATGATATTCGGTGGAGTTACTTCGTTATTGGGTTGTCATATCGGATTCCGTACAGAAGGAGGTGCCGAAGGCGTTGGAAAAGCTACAATTCGCTCGTTCGTATTAAGCGCGGCAATGATTCTTATTCTCGATTACTTTTTATGGACGCTCGTATTTTAGGTGAGGAAAGCATTACTTGCTTAATTATGCGACTAATCTTAATTTTTAGTTGAGATTATCTAAATAAAAATATCAATGATACAACTAAAGGGGCAAAACCCCTTAATATTAATTATCATTTTTCTTCTTCCGATAAAAATACACACCCTTGTACCAACCGAAAAGAACAAAATTTTTTTCATTAAACCAATCAAAACAATGAGAGGTAGCCATGTCAGAATTTGTAAATTATCTAATGAATCTGGTTAAAACAAAAAATCCAAACGAACCAGAATTCCATCAAGCCGTCTACGAGGTTGCAATATCACTATCACTTGTAATGGAAAGGCATCCAGAATACAGAAAAGAAAAGATTCTCGAAAGGATGGTTGAACCGGAACGCGTTATAATGTTCCGCGTACCGTGGGTTGACGATCAGGGGGAAGTGCAAATCAACAGGGGATACCGAATCGAAATGAATAGCGCCATTGGACCTTACAAAGGAGGTTTGCGTTTCCATCCATCGGTAAATCTTGGAATACTGAAATTTCTGGCATTTGAACAGGTATTCAAAAACAGTCTTACATCTCTACCAATGGGTGGGGGCAAAGGGGGTTCGGATTTCGATCCGAAGGGAAAGAGTGATGCGGAAGTAATGAGATTTTGCCAGAGTTTTATGAACGAACTTTATCGACACATCGGTCCGAACACCGACATACCCGCCGGGGATATTGGAGTAGGAGGCAGGGAAATTGGCTATCTCTTTGGACAATATAAAAAGCTAAAGAATGAATTTACAGGTGTTTTAACCGGCAAAGGATTAAATTGGGGCGGTTCACTTATTAGACCCGAGGCCACAGGATATGGCTCGGTTTATTTTGCATCCGAAATGCTGGCAACGCGCGGTGAAACTCTTGAAGGGAAAAAATGCCTTGTTTCAGGCAGCGGAAACGTTGCACAGTATACAGTCGAAAAAATAATTGAACTCGGCGGTAAAGTACTAACACTATCAGATTCGAACGGCTATATTTATGACGAAGAAGGAATTGATGCAGAAAAATTGAAATACGTAATGGATTTAAAAAATAACAGACGGGGCAGAATTAAAGAATATGCGGAAAAATATAAAAATGCTCTCTATACCCCGGTCGACCCAAATCTCGATTACAATCCATTATGGAACCACAAAGCCGACTGCGCATTCCCCTCGGCAACTCAAAACGAAATTAACGGTAAAGATGCACAGAATTTATTGAAGAATGGAGTTTACCTCATTAGTGAAGGTGCAAACATGCCATGCACACCCGAAGCAATCGATTTATTCCTCGATGCAAAAATCCTCTATGGGCCTGGCAAAGCAGCTAACGCCGGTGGTGTAGCTACTTCGGGACTCGAAATGGCTCAAAACAGTATGAGATATTCGTGGACACGTGAAGAAGTCGACAATCGATTAAGAATAATAATGAAAAACATTCATAAAACCTGCGTGGACATTGCCGAAAAATACGGCACACCTGGAAATTACGTTAATGGTGCTAATATCGGCGGATTTATTAAAGTGGCAGATGCTATGATCGACCAGGGTATTGTATGATTTTTTTTCTACATGAAGTAGTTGATTATGGACAATGTTATAAAGTTTAACAAAGAATTAATAGAAAAAAGCAGCTTCTCGAAGTTTCAGGATTTCCATAATCTGATGCGTTACAGAATTCGGGATATTCTGCTCGTATCGAGTCTTTATGACCTCTATATCCTCGAAGAAGACAAACGGTTATATGAATATATTCGACATGAATATGAAGGTTTGAGTCTAAGCCATGCGCCGGAACTGGTTCATAAATCCAGCGGCACCGAGGCGATAAGAATGGCTCTCGACGAAAGAAAATTTGATTTGATAATTACCACTCTTCACATCGAAGATATGTCGCCCATTACATTTGCAAGAAGAGTTAAAGAAGCCGGCCTCGATATTCCGGTTGTCCTCCTCGGCCACGACAATAGAGAAATGAACGAACTCCTGGCTACCAAAGATTTTTTAATTTTCGACAAAGTGTTTATCTGGCAGGGCGACTATAGAATAGTTCTGGCAATTATTAAATTCCTTGAAGATCGGAACAACGTAGAAAACGACACAAAAAAAGTAGGTGTGCAGTCGATTATATTAATTGAAGATAATGTGCGGTTCTACTCTTCGTACTTACCAATTATCTATACGGAAATACTAAAACAATCTCAAAATCTTATGGCAGAAGGATTGAATCTTTCCCATAAGTATTTGAGAATGAGGGCGCGTCCGAAAATTTTGCTTTGTACTACGTTCGAAGAAGGATGGGAGTATTTTGAAAAATATGAAGAATATGTGCTCGGAATTATATCAGATATCGATTTTAAAAAAGAAGGGATACACAATCCCAATGCAGGCATTGAATTCGCAAGAAAAGTCAAAGAGAGACATTCGGATATTCCAATTTTACTTCAATCGACATTAGCAGAAAACGAAATCAAAGCAAGGGAGATTGGAGCTGATTTCTTGATAAAGAATTCACCCACTTTGTTAGAAGATTTGAAAAAATTTATGCTGGATAATTTTGGCTTTGGCGAGTTCAAATTCAAGGCACCCGATGGCAAAGAAGTAGGGCGTGCAAAAAATTTAATTGAGCTTGAGGCACAGCTGAAAGTAATTCCCGACGAAAGCCTGCTGTACCATGCATCTCGAAATCACTTCTCAAACTGGTTAAAAGCAAGAACCGAGTTCTGGCTGGCTCATCGACTGAGGCCTCAAAAAGTGACCGATTTTATCACAACCGATGAGCTACGTAAGAGTCTTATTAATTCATTAAGAGAATTCAGAAAATCAAGACAGGTAGGAATTATATCCGATTTTAATAAAGAATCGTTCGACCCATCAATTACTTTTGCACGCATAGGTGGAGGTTCACTGGGCGGTAAAGCCAGGGGTTTGGGATTCGTTAATCGATTGCTAAGCGATTTCGACATACGTTACCATTTCAAAGACGTTAAGATCTTTGTGCCTTCTGCGGTCGTTATCGGGACGGAGGTATTTGATGATTTTGTAAACAATAATAATCTTCTCAATTTTGCTCTTCGATCAAATGACGATTCCGAGATTAAAAAGAAGTTTCTTAATGCCAGAAAATTTTCTAAGGAAGTTGTTGATTCATTAAAAGATTTTCTATCCATCGTCAAAAGTCCAATTGCGGTAAGGTCTTCGAGCCTTCTGGAAGATTCTCAAGATCAGCCTTTTGCAGGTGTATATGATACTTTTATGCTACCGAATAATGAGAACTCTCTTGATTTGCGCCTCGATAAACTGCTAAAGACCATCAAACGAATTTATGCTTCGATTTATTTAAAAAAATCGAAAGATTATATCAGGATGACTTCCTATCGACTTGAGGAAGAGAAGATGGCTGTTATAATACAGGTGCTCGTAGGTTCAAATCATAATGGTAGATTTTATCCCGAGTTTTCAGGTGTCGCAAAGTTATACAATTATTATCCGATATCACCTTTAAAAAGTAGCGATGGCATTGTTGCAGCAGCACCAGGACTTGGTAAATACATTGTTGACGGTGAGATGCCTTTGCGATTTTCGCCCAAGCACCCGGGCCGTTTAATTCAGTTTTCGAGCATCGACGAAATGTTAAATCTTACGCCAAATCATTTTTATGCGCTGGATATTAATTCCGAATTTAATGTGGAAAACATTGACGAAGAGAATATAATTAAGAAATATCCTCTTCATGAGGCTTTAAAAGATGACACTCTTAAATTTACGTGTTCTACTTACTCAAACGACAACAATAAAATTTATGACGGCATTGAACGACCAGGTCCAAAGTTATTTACACTACTTCCCATTCTAAAATACAAAATATTCCCGCTGACAGATATTTTGAATCTTCTACTTGAAATGGGCAATTGGGGTACTGCTTCGCCGGTAGAGATCGAGTTTGCTGTTAATTTGAGTGTCAGACACGGCAAGCCGGCTGAATTTGCGCTCTTGCAAATGCGCCCCATGGTAATCAACAGCGAGGTGGAGGAACTGGATGTCTCGAATTATTCTCACGATACGTTGTTATGCAAATCGAATAACGTGCTGGGCAACGGCATAAAGAATGACATCAGGGACATAGTTTATGTAAATCGTCATAAATTCGAATCGAAATTTACCAGTATGATGGCCGAAGAAGTTGAATATTTCAACAATAAATTAATCGGAATGCGTGCTCCATACCTGTTAATCGGAATCGGCAGATGGGGAAGTCTTGACCCATGGCTCGGAATCCCTGTTATATGGGAACAGATTAATGGCGTTGGAGCAATAGTCGAATCGAATTATGGACACACAAATATTATTCCTTCGCAGGGTTCTCACTTCTTTCAGAATCTTACTTCATTTAAAGTGGGCTACTTTTCTATAAATCAAATTGATGAGGAAAATTATGTCGATTGGGAATGGCTTGATGGTCTTGAACCTCTTGAAGAAAAAATTTATACGAAGCATATAAGACTCGAAAAACCTTTGACCATCAAGATTAACGGTCAAAAAAACTACGGAATAATTGTCAAACCAGAATAAATTGGAGAAACAGACAAAAAAAATTATATTTCACTTACATAAAATTAATGGTAATTTATGTCTGAGATCACTATTAAACCCGCTCTACGAACAAATGATATCAAATATGCAGTTAGAGATATTGTGGTAATTGCCAACGAAGTTGCTAAATCAGGGAAAGAAATGCTCTACCTTAACATAGGCGATCCAAATTTATTCGACTGGCAGCCGCCCCGTATTTTAATCGAAGAAACTTACAAAGCAATGTTGAATAATTATAACGGCTATGCGCCTTCTTCGGGAATTAAGCCTGCATTAGAAGCCATCGAAAAGGAAGCCGAAAGAAAAGGGATCAAAAATATTCAAAATATATTTATTACGACTGGCGCCAGCGAAGCCATCGATATTTGTCTTACGGCTCTTGTTAACTCAGGTGAAAATATCCTTATTCCAACTCCAGGCTATCCACTTTATACTGCGATTCAAAGTAAATTGCAGATGTACGAAAATCCTTATTATCTAAACGAAGATAATTACTGGCAACCCGATATTGATGACATAAAAAGTAAAATCAACGATAAAACTCGTGCTATTATAATCATTAATCCGAATAATCCTACAGGAGCTCTCTATAGAAAAGAAATACTGGAAGAGATAATTGAACTGGCAATTAAACATAATCTTGTAATCTTTTCAGACGAGATCTACGACAAATTAATAATTGACGAAAAAGAACATATTTCGATTGCATCTCTTAATCCAGAAGTGCCAGTAATTACTTTTGGTGGGTTGTCGAAAAATTATATGGTTCCCGGATTTCGAATTGGATGGGGAATTGTAAGCGGCAATGGCACTCTACTAAAAGATTATATCGAAGCCATAAATAAGCTACTAAGAGCACGGCTCTCTGCCAATCATCCTGAACAATACGCAATTGCGCCAGCTTTACTTGGCGACCAGTCGCATTTGATTGAAGCAAAGGAAAAACTAAAACGTCGTAGAGATATAACGGTAGAAATGCTCAACTCGATTGATGGAATTAATTGCGTTGCACCAGAAGGCGCTTTTTATGCTTTTCCCAGACTCAAATATGTTAAAGACGATTTTAAATGGGCAAAAGAATTGATCAAAGCAGAAGGAGTTGTTACGGTGCCTGGCAGCGGTTTCGGTCAGGTAGCAGGTACAAGTCATTTTAGAATTGTATTTCTGCCGCCCGAAAATCAACTCGATAAAGCTTACAGTGCAATACGGCATTTCATGCAAACTTATGAAGAATAAAAAAGGCTGCTCGAGGCAGCCTTTTTTAGTAGCATAAATTAAATATACATGTTTATTAATTGTTCAAGATATTCTTGCTTACCACTTATCAATTTTGGTTCGCCGTTTTTGATTGCAATTTCTCTTAAATCTTCTAAAGTAAGCTCACCTTTTTCAAAGCGGGCACCGTCGCCGGAATCGAAGGAAGCATAACGTTCCTGTCTGATTTTCTTATAGTCCGATTCGTTCAGAATTTTTTCAGCAACTATGAGTGCTCGCGCGAAAGCATCCATACCGGCGATATGGGCAATAAACAGATCTTCGATGTCGGTCGAGTTTCTTCTTACTTTTGCATCGAAATTGACGCCGCCTGTTCCAAATCCACCGGCTTCTGCAATTACAAGCATTGCCTCGACTAATTCGTATAAGTTAATTGGGAATTGATCTGTGTCCCATCCATTCTGATAGTCGCCGCGGTTAGCATCGATACTACCGAATAATCCTGCGTCTACTGCGCATTGAATTTCGTGCTGGAAAGTATGACCTGCAAGGGTTGCGTGGTTAACTTCGATATTTAATTTGAAATCCTTGTCAAGTCCATAATATCTCAAAAATCCGATAACCGTTTCGACATCATAATCGTACTGATGTTTTGAGGGTTCCATTGGTTTGGGCTCAATCAAAAATGTGCCTTTAAATCCTTGCTTGCGAGCATAGTCGCGGGCGAGTTCGAGAAACTTTGCCATGTGTTCTTTTTCACGCTTCATGTTTGTGTTGAGCAGCGTAAGATAGCCTTCGCGACCGCCCCAGAATACATAATTCTCGCCGCCGAGTTCAATCGTAGCATCGAGGGCGCGTTTAACCTGAGTGGCTGCATAAGCGACAACATTAAAATCTGGATTTGTCGCTGCTCCGTTCATATAGCGCGGATGCGAAAAGAGATTTGCAGTGCCCCATAGAAGTTTAACGTTTGATGCTGCCTGTTTTTCTTTGGCGTATTCGATAAGAGTTTGCAACCTTTTATCGGATTCAACAATTGAATTGCCTTCTTCCACTACATCGAAATCATGAAAACAATAAAAGGGAAGACCCAATTTAGTTGTAAATTCGAATGCAGCGTCCATTTTATCTTTGGCTCTCTCGATTGGATCGGAGGCCTCGTTCCAGGGCAGACGACGCGTTCCTCTGCCGAAGGGATCAGATAACTCAGAGCAGAAGGTATGCCAGTATGCTACCGAAAAGCGGAAATATTCTTTCATTGTTTTTCCGAATACGACTTTATTTTCGTCGTACCATTTAAATGCAAGTGGATTCTTGGAATCAGGACCTTCGTATTTAATCTTCCCGATACCGGTGAAATATTCTTTTTTACCAGTCAGATAATCCATTTTTCTTCCTCCTGTTTTATGTTAAATAAATTTTTTCAGGTTCTCGAGCCATTTGCCGTATGCCTCTTCTGTTGCCTCTTTCTGGGATTTGTTGGGTTCAATTATCTCTAATTTGGTTAAATTTCGGAAAGCCTCTTCGGGTGTTTTAAACAGACCTGCTCCTAATGCTGCTCCGCGGGCAGCTCCAACTGAACCATCTGTATCGTACAATTCAACAGTTGCATCAATAATATTAGAAAATGTTGATTTAAATATCGGGCTGAGGAACATGTTGGCTTTACCTGCACGGATTACATTGATGTCGAGTCCCATCTGGCGAATTATGTCGATGCCGTATTTGAATGTAAATGCAATTCCTTCCTGCGCTGCGCGGAAAAAGTGTGCTTTAGTGTGACGATTTAGATCAATGTTAAGAAATTGCGCACCGATGTTTTTATTCTCGAATACTCTTTCGGCTCCATTACCAAAGGGAAGTATTACGAGTCCTTCGCTGCCGATTTTTATTTCGGAACTCATCTGATTCATAATTTCATACGAAAGACCTTCGCCCATATTTTTACGCAAATATGAATTCATAATACCTGTACCGTTAATACAAAGTAACACGCCGATTCGAGGTTTTTCTGGAGTATGGTTAACGTGCGCAAATTGATTGACACGCGATAAATCGTCATAGTTAAGTCTGTCGATAACAGCATAAACAACTCCGGATGTGCCCGCAGTTGCGGCAATCTCACCAGGATTAAGAACATTAAGAGAAAATGCATTGTTAGGCTGGTCGCCTGCACGGTAAGAAACTACAGTCTCTTTATTCAAACCGAGCTCTTCGGCAACTTCCGGCAATACCTTCCCCTGAATTGAAAATGTAGGTACGATTTCTGGCAGCAACTTTTTATCGATGCCGTAAAATTCCAGTATTTTTTCAGAAAGATCATTTTCCTTGAAATCCCAGAAAATACCTTCCGAAAGTCCAGAAACTGTTGTTGCTATTTCCCCGGTCAATTTCATTGCAATAAAATCGCCGGGCAACATTGCTTTGAATATTTTTTCATAAACGTCTGGTTCGTTATCTTTTACCCATTTCAGTTTAGACGCCGTAAAATTTCCGGGTGAATTCAATAAATGATTCAAACAATAGTCCTTACCAATTTCGACGAAAGCATTATTGCCAGTTTCGACGGCGCGGCTATCACACCAGATAACCGAAGGACGCAATACTTTCATGTTCCTGTCGACCAGAACCAGACCGTGCATCTGATATGAAATACCGATTGATTTAATTTCCTCTGCTCTGACCTGGTTCTTTGCAATTAAATTTTTTGTAAGCAGTTTTGCATACTCCCACCAGGTTTCTGGATTTTGCTCTGCCCAACCCGGTTTTGGGGAGGAAATTTTCATCTCTTCTTTCGGATGAAAATCGCTGTCGATTGTTCTGCCTGTCTTAACGTCGAACAGAGAACATTTGATGGAAGAGCTGCCGATGTCATATCCGATTGAGACCATATTGTTACTCCCCGAAGATTTTTTAATTAGGTGTAAAAAATACACTTTTATTTTTAAAAAAACATCAGAATTTTTTAATTGGCATTTATGACTTTATAAACTGGAAGTTTATTAAATTTGTAATGACTTTTCGTTTGTTTTCAATACTAATTTACATAAATCATTGGGTAAATCATGTCGCATATCCTCAAGGACGTAATAAAAAATATTTCTATCGATTGTGTGATTTTTGGGTTCGAGAATTCGGTATTAGAAGTTTTGCTCGTCAAACGTGCCATTAAACCAGCTAAAGAAAGGTGGGCACTGCCAGGGGGTTTTATAAAAAAAGACGAATTGATTGAAACGGCAGCACAACGAATCTTAAAAGAAACTACAGGACTGGATAATATTTATCTGGAAGAA
The DNA here is from genome assembly GCF_052656625.1 of Melioribacter sulfuriphilus. Lineage (NCBI taxonomy): Bacteria > Pseudomonadati > Ignavibacteriota > Ignavibacteria > Ignavibacteriales > Melioribacteraceae > Melioribacter > Melioribacter sulfuriphilus. Next base: position 206,890 of record NZ_JBQXXK010000001.1, read on the forward strand.
TTTAAAATTTTCGATAAAGTTGATAGATACCCGCTAAGGAGAGTTTTTACTCTGGGACATTATGCACTGGTTAAACCGGAACAATATGTGCTTTCTACGGGAGTGGATACTTCGGAAGCTAAGTGGTTCAAGCTCGATGAATTACCCGAATTACCGTTTGACCATCTTGAAATTATTCAGGAAGCTATGGAAAAATTGCGGGCTCGAATTCGTTATCGACCGATCGGATTTGAATTGCTGCCAGAAAAGTTTACTTTGCCACAACTTCAAACACTCTACGAAGTAATAATCGGCAAAAAACTCGACAAACGTAATTTCCGAAAAAAATTGATGAAAATGAACCTTGTCATCAAACTGAAAGAAAAAGATAAAAATAGCACAAGACGTCCCGCCTATCTTTACCGCTTCGATAAACGGACTTATGAGAGGTTAAAAATGGACGGTTTCAATTTCGAGCTCTAAATTAATCTTTCAAATCCAGTGTGGTTTGTAATTTAAATGCCCCTTAAAATAACAAATCCACGAGCAAATAATTTCCACTTATATGGTAAACTATCTCATAAAAAATCATAAGTGTGGAAGGTACTAATGAAAATAATTCATTCACTGATTCCTGAAAGAGTGGAACTATTTTGTTTACTCAACGGCAACAAAAATTAATTCTACGCAGAGATGGTAATTATCTGTCTGAAAGGATTAATAATTATTATTGCTCTGGTTTCCACCTGCAATTGATCCACGGATAAAATTTCGAGCACTATGGAATTTTTATACCTGATTTGTAGAAGAACAGGCAGTATTAATAGATAACCGAAAAAATAAATAAAGTACATTCCTTAACCACGAAATGATGATTAATGAAAATGTCAAAAAGGAGCACAATGAAGAGCTATTTTTGCTGAATAAATGAGTTACAAAAACTAAAAATGATGTTGTTTGCAAATAAGAATTTATATGTTTTTACCCTCCAATTTAGGAATGAGATAAATTTTTTTTCAGCTTTGAAAAGGTGCAGGGCATTGTCTATATTTGTTTATTATTTTTAAGATAAAATGCGGTTAAATCTTTTTTGGCTACACATAATTATTTAAAAAATATAAAAATTTCTCGACTCGATAACGGTATAACCGTAGTCTCGGAAAAAATTGACCAGGTTGACTCGTTTTCTCTCGGTTTTTGGTTTAATGTTGGGTCACGGGATGAAAACGAAATAAATAATGGAATTAGCCATTTCCTCGAACATATGTTTTTTAAAGGCACGCGGAAAAGAAGTGCCAGAAAAATTGCTGAAGAAATCGAATCGCTTGGCGGCTACCTGAACGCCTTTACATCTAAAGAACACACTTGTTATTATGGAAGAGGATTAAAAGATAGTATTGAACCTACTTTTGAAGTTCTTGCTGATATGCTTCAAAACTCAGTTTTTTCAGTAAACGAAATCCGCAAAGAAGCGCAGGTGGTTATTGATGAACTTCGTGATATTGAAGACTCGCCCGAAGAGTTAATTTTTGACCGCTTCGAAAGCACCATATTTAATGGCACTACACTCGGCTTTCCAATTATAGGAACGGAAAAAAATATCAGAAAATTTACAAGAAAAGACCTTATCGATTATGTTCGTAAAAATTACACATTCAATAGATTGTTTATAATTGCTTCAGGTAGCGTAAGCCATTCTCGCCTGATTAAATTGATAGAGAAGTATATCGATAATTCTCTCGAACGTTATAGTATTCCTGAAAGGAAATTAGAACTTTATCCTTCGGGCGACCTGTTTATAGAAAAGGATACTCAACAGGTGCATTACATTGCTGGAACAACGACTTATGGATATAATAGTAAGAAACGTTATGCTGCTCGGTTATTGTCGTATATTTTGGGTGAAGGCAGCAGTTCACGATTATTTCAGCGTCTTAGAGAAGAAAATGGAATTGCATATCAAATAAATTCATTCTTGAATTCTTTTTTTGATGTATCTACATTTGGCATATATCTTTCGACAAATGAGAAATCGGTACACAAAGCTCAAAAACTGATTAATGAAGAAATAAATAAAATCCGCAGTAGAAAAATTAGCCTTAAAGAACTCGAAAGAGCAAAAAAATATATGATTGGTAATTTGATGATGAGTCTGGAAAGTACTACTAACAGAATGACGAGGATGGGACAATCGATAATTTATTTTGACGAAATTAAATCGCCTTCCGAAACTATAAGAGAAATCAATAAAATCAAGGAAGACGACATAATGGAAATGGCAAATGAAATTTTCGGAAGCAACAAATTAATACGCATTATATTGAGTTCAAAAAATTTTCTAATGCAGCGTGTAGCATAAAAAAGGGAAAGTTATGCCACAAATTACAATCGACGGAAAGCAGATAGAATTTAAACCTGGACAAACAATTATACAGGCGGCGCGCAGTGCTGGCATTGAAATTCCGCATTTCTGCTGGCATCCCGAGTTATCAGTCTCTGGCAATTGCCGGGTTTGTCTTGTTGAAGTAGAAAAAATGCCAAAGCTTGTTATATCTTGTGCCACTATTGCATCGGATGGAATGGTCGTCCATACCAGATCCGAAAAAGCTCTGGAAGCGAGAAATGCAGTGATGGAATTTATATTAATTAATCATCCGCTCGATTGTCCTATCTGCGACGAAGCTGGTGAATGTAAACTTCAAGAATATGCGTATGCCCATGGGAAAGGCGAAAGCCGCTTCGAGGAAATTAAAAACAGAAAAGAAAAACGAGTTCAACTGGGTCCCTACGTTAAATTTGATGCCGAACGGTGCATATCGTGCTCGCGCTGTATTCGATTTTCCGACGAAATTGCAAAAGCAAACCAACTAACTTTTGTCAAAAGAGGCGATAGCGTAACAATAACTACTTTCCCGGGCGAATCGTTCGACAATCCTTATTCTTTGAATGTTGTCGACATCTGTCCCGTCGGCGCTTTGACAAATCAGGATTTCAGATTTAAATCACGCGTATGGGAAATGTCGCATACTGAATCCATTTGTATCGGCTGCTCACGAGGCTGCAATATTGATATCTGGGTTAGAAATAATCAGATACTCAGACTTACGCCTCGTTTCAATCCCGAAGTAAATAGTTACTGGATGTGTGATAACGGTAGATTGAACACCTTTAAACATGTCAATTCGGAAACACGAATAGATGGTGTTTTTTTGCGTAAAGACGGAACTCTCATTAAATCCGATTGGGAGACAGCTTATAAAAATATTTCAACAGAATTGAAAAAATATCGTTCGGATGAAATTATATTTGTCGGTTCCCCTTATGCAACTATCGAAGATAATTATCTTCTGAAAAAACTTGCAGCACAATTTAACTCTATTCCTTATTTTCTCACTCACATTAAACCAGGCGACCAGGACGATATTTTAATCCGTGAGGATAAAACCCCTAATTCAACTGGCGCTGAATTGCTCGGTTTGAAGAAGTTAATGGACTACGAAGAATTAATTGCATTGTTTAAAAACGGAAAAGTCAAAGCGGCTTACATTGTTGAAGACAATCCTGCTGCTTTGAATGAAGAATTGAAAGATGTGCTATCCAATCTAAAATTACTGGTCGTTCATGCAACAAATAGAAACGAAACTTCAGATCTGGCACACTATCTATTTCCAGCTGCTACATATGCTGAAAAGCACGGCTCTTTTGTGAATTTCATGGGTAGATTACAAAGAATAATACCTGCCGTTGAAACTGTTGAACTCGACAGAGCACTCGATGGGATGAGCATGAGTAGATGGGATAAGTTTGGAACCAAGTTCGACAGATGGAAACAGGGGTATAAATATGATGCTCTTCCATCATGGAAAATTCTGTCCCGCTTAATATATGCTTTGAACGGGAAAGTCAAGTACAATATGGCTGAAGAAGTATTCAACGAAATTTCTAATAACATAGATGCTTTCAAGGGAATCGATTACGATAGTATAGGCGAAATGGGAGTACAAATAAATTACGAGGTTGTATAAGTTATTAACTATTTTATTAATTGTAAGTTGATAGCAAAAAGACGGAGCTATTTCGAATGACAATTTTGGAAATAATAATTGCTACTGTAATCAAGATAGCAATAGCACTGACAACGCTTTTGTTATCGGTAGCTTACATGGTTTATTTCGAAAGAAAGATAAGTGCCTGGGCTCAGAATCGACTGGGACCGAATCGCGTGGGATACAAAGGTTTGCTACAGCCTTTTGCAGATGTATTTAAACTTCTCTTTAAAGAAGATATTGTGCCCGATGCAGCGAACAAAACACTTCATACAATGGCTCCGCTTATTTCCTTATTCGTTGCATTTGCTACTTATGCAGTTGTGCCGCTTGGTCCCGAGGTCAACTTGTTCGGATATCAGATTAAATTGGTAGTGGCAGACGTAAATGTAGGGATTCTGTACGTTCTTGCTCTCACATCACTGGGCGTTTATGGAATTACGCTGGCAGGCTGGTCCTCAGGTAGTAAGTATTCTCTTCTTGGTGGAATTCGTTCATCCGCTCAAATGATTTCTTATGAAGTCTCGATGGGATTTTCGATAGGTGGTGTCTTGTTGATGGCAGGTTCGCTCAGACCGATTGATATCGTTAATGCTCAGTATGGATGGATGTGGAATGCAATTCTTCAACCGATTGGATTTATTACTTTTGTAGTATCCGCTTTTGCCGAAACAAATAGATTACCATTCGATTTACCAGAAGCCGAACCTGAATTGGTCGGAGGATATCATACGGAATATAGTTCATTTAAGTTTGCTGGCTTCTTTTTAGCTGAGTATGCCAATATGATAATTGCCAGCTTACTAATTGTAACTCTTTATCTCGGAGGATGGCAAATACCTTATATTGATAAGTTAGGACTTAGTGAAGGACTAACAGTTGTACTACAGATTGCTTCCTTTTTATTGAAAACTGCATTTATGCTTTTTGTTTTTATCTGGGTTAGATGGAGTATTCCACGATTTCGTTATGACCAGTTGATGAATCTTGGATGGAAGGTAATGTTCCCACTGGCGTTACTCAACATTCTTTGGGTTGCTATGTTAATTATGATTTTCAAATTATAGTATTTAGGTAAGCAATGGCACAGAAGAAAAGAAAAAAAGACCTGAACTTTTGGGAGAGAATCTATATAGTAGAAATAATTAAAGGTATGATTCTCACACTAAAAAATATGCTTCGTCCGAAGTTTACGATGGAGTATCCTGAAGTAAAATTTGAACCGCCAGCTTCTTATAGAGGGCGACCAGTGCTTGTTCTGGAAGAAAACGGCGTTGAAAGGTGTGTGGCTTGTGGACTCTGCTCGAGAGTTTGTCCCGCTCTGGCAATCGAAGTACAGGCTTCAGAAACAAATCTTGAAAAAGAAAGATATCCCGAAAAATTCGAAATTAATATGCTTCGTTGTATCTTCTGTGGCTTTTGTGAGGAAGTTTGTCCTGAAGAAGCAATTGTAATGAGCAAAGATTATGAGTTAGTCTTTACAAATCGAGACGAAGCGATCTTTGGTAAAGATAAATTGCTGGTGCCAGTCGAACAGCTTCGCGACCGAATCGAATACTTGAGGAAATTCAAATAGAGCAATATTGCTTGGATCACTATAGCACATTCAATTATTGAGTGTGCTTTTTTTGTTATCCCCCTCAAATTTTGAAATCGAAATAAAATTTTATAAGTTTATATTAATTATGTATTGGAGATTACGATGTTTTCGAGGGTAATCTCCGCTTCTACATACGGCATCGACGCATACAAAGTGGAAGTGGAAACTCATAGCGAGAGACAGCTTCCTTCGATTACAATTGTAGGGCTACCAGACAATGCAGTTAAAGAAAGCAGGGAACGTGTCAGCGCTGCATTAAAAAATTCCGGCATCGATTATTCTTACAAAAAAATTACAGTCAATCTGGCTCCTGCTGATATCAAAAAGGAAGGGAGCGCTTTCGATTTGCCGATTGCAATCGGTATTCTTGCTGCAAACGAACTCATCAGTTTGAATTTACTTGACGAGTCGATGATTCTTGGAGAATTGTCACTCGACGGTTCACTCCGTAAAATAAAAGGCGCTCTCCCCATAGCAGTAGAAGCCCGGCGCCTTAAACTGAAGAATTTAATTGTGCCAGAGGAGTCGGTAAAAGAAGCTTCGATTGTCGATGGTATTAAAGTTTATGGCCTGAAAAATTTAAAAGAAGTAATCGATTTTTTGAATGGAAGCCAAGAGTTCGAACCGACGTATACTGATAAGGAAGAAGTGTTTTCACAAATCAATAAATATCATCTCGATTTTTCCGACGTAAAAGGGCAGCAAAATGCTAAAAGGGCACTCGAAATAGCAGCTGCAGGCGGGCATAATATAATAATGATAGGACCACCTGGATCGGGTAAGACAATGTTGGCCAAGCGCCTGCCTACAATTTTACCCCCGCTTACTTTCGAAGAGGCACTGGAAACTACAAAAATTCATTCCGTCGCAGGAATACTTCCTAAAGATAAAGCCTTAATAACAGAGCGGCCGTTCAGGAGTCCACACCATACTGTATCCGATGCGGCTTTAATCGGTGGTGGAAGCATTCCACGTCCAGGAGAAGTATCGTATGCTCATCATGGAGTTTTATTCTTAGATGAATTACCTGAGTTTAAGAAAAACGTTCTCGAAGTAATGCGTCAACCTCTCGAGGATTCAAAAGTTACAATCAGTCGTTCAAAAATGTCAGTCGAATTTCCGGCAAATTTTATGCTTGCAGCGGCTATGAATCCCTGTCCCTGTGGCTATTATACAGACCCTACAAAAGAATGTACCTGTACTCCTGCGCAAATTCAAAAATATATGGCTCGCATTTCCGGTCCATTGCTCGACAGAATTGACATTCATATTGAAGTGCCCGCAGTTAAATACAAAGAATTGTCTTCGGAAATACAGGGTGAAAAATCAGAAATTATAAGGCAACGTGTAGTTAAAGCCAGACAAATTCAATTGAAAAGATTCGAAGGATTGAAAAATATTTATTGCAATGCCGATATGGGAAGCCGCGAATTGAGGAGATTTTGTCGCCTTGATAGTCAGTGCAACGATTTACTCAAAATGGCGATGACCCGCCTCGGATTCTCTGCCAGGGCGTACGATAGAATTATCAAAGTAAGTCGCACTATTGCCGACCTCGAATCTTCCGAAAATATTTTACCTCAGCATATCAGTGAAGCAATCCAATATAGAGCACTCGATAGGGAATTGTGGGGACATTGATTAGTAAAAAATATATACCATCTTTTTTATGATAATCTAATTTACAATCTTTGTAGTGTCAATTAGAATTTTTTCACAGTGTGGCTTTACTGTTCTTCATTCGGAAAAAATTATCAGTCGCAAAACTAACCAGAATGAGGCCAGTATTTGTAAAAAAAGCTATTAATATTAATTGAAAGGATAATTATGCTTAGAAATTTATTTTATGTCGCTCTAATATTATTGATAATTTATTCGAACAATAATGCACAATAGATAATTACTGACAGGCCGGATTTTACAGAAAGCGCCTTCACCCTGCCTTTCAGTTCAGTCCAATTTGAAGGAGGTATTTCGCTCGATATCAATAATAACATAAAGAATATTACATTCCCCTCGCTTCTTACGAGGATAGCTTTGCATAGAAGTTTAGAAGTCAGACTGGGTTTTACCGGCTGGACATACTCAGAAGAAAAATCGAAAACATATCTAAATGACTTAATACTTGAAGCCAAGTATCAACTGTCGATTAATCCTGAATTACCGGCGGCTATCCTATTAGTTAGTAAACTTCCCACGGGGAGCGAAGAAATATCGGTCGAAAATCCTGAATACGGCATTAAACTTGCCGCTTCCCATCCAATAAATAATTACTTTACTTTGAGTTCGAATTTAGGCGCAATATCAGTTGTTGGATCGAACGATCAAAGAGAATTGCTTTATTTGTTTTCATTGAGTATGGGTTTTGCTATTACAGATAATACCGGATGGTTTTTGGAATTTTTTTCACTTATGCCGGATAAACACGAATGGCAACCATCAATCGACAGTGGATTTACATACTTGATCGGTAATAACTTGCAACTCGATTTATTCGCTGGATTTGGACTTAACAATTTTACATCCGATTTATTTGCTGGACTTGGCATTTCTTATAATATGAAATACTAATTGCAATTGTTAAACTTTGTTTTTCAAAAGTTGCTTTTATTTCTAAACTACTTTATGAAAAAGTTTTCTTAACGGGCAACTACTCGATATCGGTTTTAAGCGAATTTAACATTCATGTAAAACTCCATAGCAATTGCAACTTACTTCCAACAGCGAAATTCGAAAATATCGACTGAGATTTTCTTACGTTTTTTCAAGCGCTTATTTCTAATAAAAATCCCCAAATGTCGAGGAAGAAATTGATTCGAAAGTACAAATTATACCCGTAGCACCTTTTGGATTTAATTATCTTTCAGTACTTAAGTAGAAGGGCAGATAAAGAGCAGGAAACTGGAATTAATCAGAGAGGACAAGAATAATTCTTTTAGAATTTGAGCACAACCGAAGAAGTCTCTAAATGTGTCATTGATAGGTATAATTAACAGAACCTTTTGAACATAGTACGTGTTGATGCATAAAAATAAATAAAGATGTTATTTGTTCGCTCTGGTATTTTATCGGGGTACAAATGTTAAGGGGGTAAAATATGTTCAAATTAATTGGAATTTTTGGTGCACTATTGTTGTTGATGGCAATAACAACAAACAAAAATGAACATAAGATGAATGATAAGACTGAAGTAGCAATTTTGGCAGGTGGGTGTTTCTGGTGTATTGAAGCAGCCTTTGAAAATTATACCGGCGTTATCGAAGCTGTTTCCGGGTACACTGGCGGTAACACGGAAAATCCTTCTTACGAAGAAGTTTCCACAGGTCGCACAGGACATTATGAAGCGGTTAAAATTATTTTTAATCCCGATAAAGTGTCTTACAGCGAACTCCTGAATCATTTCTGGCTGCAGATTGACCCTACGGATGATTATGGGGCTTTTGTAGATAAAGGCTCACAATATAGATCTGCAATTTTTTATACAAGTTCAGAGCAAAAGATCATTGCCCATTTTTCCAGAGATAAATTCGAGGCATCAGGTATTTTTCAAAAGCCAATTGTAACTAAGATTTTGCCAGCAAAGAAATTTTATCCTGCAGAGGATTACCACCAGGACTATTTTATAAAAAGCTCTATGAACTATAAAAGATATAAAAATTACTCCGGTAGGAATGAGTTTCTCGACCGTATCTGGGCTACTCGTTTAAAGTATGACGAAAAGTATGTTGATAGAATGAATAAATCAAATTTAACTCCGTTGCAATATAAAGTTACACAACAATGCAGTACAGAACCACCATTTCAAAACGAGTACTGGAATAACAAAGAAAAAGGAATTTATGTAGATATTGTAAGTGGTGAGCCACTCTTTATATCAACTGATAAATTCGATTCCGGGACGGGCTGGCCGAGTTTTACTAAACCTCTTGAACCGCAAAATATCCTCGAATTTGTCGATAATTCATTCGGCATGACAAGAATCGAATTAAAGAGCCGTATTGCTAAAAGTCATCTGGGACATGTATTTCCTGATGGGCCGAAACCTACTGGATTGAGATACTGTATCAATTCCGCTTCTTTGAAATTTATACCACTCGAAAAGTTGAAAGAAGAAGGATACGAAAATTATATCGAGTATTTTAATTAAAGGGAGTTATGTTACAACTAAGAAAATCTTATGAACGAGGGGTAACTAAATTGGATTGGCTCTTAAGTCACCATTCATTTTCATTCGGGAGCTACTTCGATTCCGAATATATAAATTTTGGCGACCTGCGTGTAATAAATGAAGATGTTATAATGCCTTCTGCTGGATTTCCGATGCATCCACACAATGATATGGAGATTATTACGATTGTTTATGAAGGTGAGCTGGAGCATCGGGATAGTATGGGTAACGGTTCTGTAATTCAGAATGACGACGTTCAGATAATGAGTGCTGGTAGCGGCATTACTCACAGTGAGTTCAATCATTCAAACGAGTTTCCGGTTAAATTGTTGCAAATTTGGATATTCCCGAATAAAAAATCTCTTACGCCACGTTATGCTGAGAAAAAATTCCCTGAAAGTAAAAGGATTAACCGTTTGCAATTATTGGTATCACCCTCAGGTGAAGAGGAATCGCTTTATATAAATCAGGATGTAAAACTTTATCGCTCCAGATTAAAAGAAAATCATAAGGTCAATTTTAAAATTCTTCCCGGTAGAAAGGTATGGGTACAGCTAATTTCTGGTACTCTTAAAATTAATGACGTTACTATGAACAGTGGTGACGGGCTTTCAGTTGAAAGTGAAACGGAAATTAATATAAGTTCGATTTTAGAATCTGATTTTATTCTATTCGACTTAAAGTAGCCCCGAGACTTTTTCCCATTCTGCTATAGCTTCGGGGAAAGGTTCAAGAGCACGCGGAACTGCTCCATGCATATATGAAATGGCAACTCCATAGTTAACAATCGGTACATTAAAGTATTTGGCTTGTTTGATACGTGTCAACATCATTTTCCTTGTTAAAGTGCATCCAGCACAATGAACAATCAGCTTATAATCGCCCAGATTATCCGGGAAATCGTGTCCGCTGACGACGTCGATTTCGAGATTCTTTTTTGTATGGAGTCGTAGCCATCTTGGTATTTTAACTCGACCAATATCGTCCTCCTGAGCATGATGTGTACAGGCCTCGGCAATTAAGACTTTATCGCCGTTTTCAAGCTCTTCTATTCTTCGTAAACCTTTAACATATTCTGTCAAGTCGCCTTTATACCTTGCCATCAATATTGAGAAAGTTGTCAGCGGAATTTCATCTGGTACGTCGGCAACCACGCGCATGATGGCCTGACTGTCAGTTACAACCAATTTAGGAGGAGTATTTAAATTCGATAGAGCAGCTCTTAATTCTTTATCTTTGACAACGATAACGATCGCATCTTCGTCAAGTGATTCTCTTATAGTTTGAACTTGAGGCATAATGAGCCTACCTTTCGGTGCACCCAGATCAATTGGAACTACAAGGATAATAATATCGTGCCGCTTAATTAAATCGCCAATAAGAGGTATTTCGTCCTGTCCAGGTATTTCTCGTGCGAGTTTTTCTTTTAAATCATAGATGCCTTCGTCTTTAAGGCAGGAGACTGTATGATATTTTATCTTCAGGTTTTTCAGCTCTTCAATTAATTCGTAATTAATTCCCAGATCAGATTTGTTGATAACAACTGCAAAAGGAATTTCAAATTTATCAAAGTGATCGAGCAGGTCTCTTTCGTAATCTGAAAGTTTGTTCTGTGAATCGAGTACAAGAATGACAAAATCTGCCTCAGAAATGATTTTTATGGTCTTCGAAATTCTTTTTTCTCCGAGTTCTCCAGTATCATCGATTCCTGCCGTGTCTATTAAAACGACGGGTCCAAAAGGCAATAATTCCATGGCCTTCCGTACTGGATCGGTAGTTGTTCCAGGAATATCACTAACTATTGACAGATCCTGCCCGACAAATCTGTTCATTAGAGAGGATTTGCCGGCATTCCGTCTGCCGACAAATGCAATATGTACCCTTTCGGAGTATGGTGTTTTATTCAATGTTTAATCCTAAATCTTTCGAAATAATTTCATAAATCTGTTCTTCGCTCAGCAGTTTGCTTTTCATCAATACTTTTACAAAAGGGATGTTATTGTTATAAGCATATTTTACCAGTTCCTGAATAGTGTCGTAACCGAAAGTAGAAATAAGCGACGCTGCAACTGCCGAACTGTTGATTAAATTCATTTTGCATCTTTCTTCGTTGGCTGTAATTCCTTCGATACAATTTTTTGCCAGATTGAAGTTGGATTCACGCAACAATTCGAGAGATTTAAGGAAAAGGTGAGCAAGCAGTGGTCCAAATGGATTGAGCTCAAGATTACCATTACCAGCAATATTTGAGATAACAACATCGTGTCCTTTTACCAGTTCGCAAATTTGAATTGCATTTTCGAGTATTACTGGATTAACTTTCCCCGGCATGATACTGGAACCAGCCTGTTTAGGAGGCAAATTTATTTCCCCAATTCCTCCGTTTGGACCGCTGGACAGAAATCTTAAATCGTTGCATATTTTAATTATACTTACCGCTCCTGCTTTGACAATTCCATGTACTTCTACAAATACATCCATATTTTGAGTGGCGTCGATTAGATCTTCGCTTTTTGCCACAGGTAGTTTTGTGATCTTTTTAAGTATTGAGTTGACATTCAGTACGTATTCGCGTGTAGTAGAAACAGAATTTCCCACAGCTGTTCCACCTAAATTTACAGAACGAAGTCTTTCTTCGGCATTGTAGAGACGCCAGCGATCTCGAGCAATTGCCTGAGCATATGCTCCAAACTCCTGTCCTAAGGTGATGGGTACAGCATCTTGAAATTGAGTGCGACCGAGTTTTAATATGTTCTTAAATTCATCTTCTTTTTTCTGCAAAGCATTTTGCAATTGAGCAAACGATTCCTGAAGCTCCCTTAAAAGTGTAATGGATGCAATTTTAAGTGCAGTTGGAAATGTATCGTTTGTTGATTGACTCATATTGACATCGTCGATCGGATGAATAAAATCATACTCGCCATAATTTTTACCGGCAATTTTGAGTGCAGTGTTAGCAATAACTTCGTTAATATTCATATTTAATGATGTGCCAGCACCCCCCTGATATGGGTCGACAATAATTTTCTCGTAGATGCTCGACAGGTCACCTTTTATGCATGAGTCGGTTTCATGAATCAGTTCCTCAATTGCCTCTGAAATCGGGTCGTATTTTTCTTTTAGTAGAAGACCGCATTTATAATTAGTTTCAGCAGCAGCAAGTTTAACTTGAAAATAAGCTTTAATTAGATGGAGATTTACTTTTTCTCCGCTTCTTGGAAAATTATTGTAACTTCTCACTGTATGAATTCCATACAGAGCATCAGATGGAATTTCCAGCTGTCCCGAAGAATCTTTTTCTATTCTCATAATAATCTTTATTTATTTTATACAAAAATAGCAAAGAAGGGGGATAAAAAATAGGAAACGGGGAATGATGAAAAACGGCGGTTATATTTCAAACCGCCGTTTTAAGAATTTATTTTACGAGTAACATCTTGTTAACTTGAACAAAATCGCCTGCTTCGATTCTGTAGAGATAGATACCAGATGCAAGATGTGAAGCATTGAAAGAAAATGTATGCGTTCCGGCCGACAATCTGTTATTAACAAGGGTTTGAATTTCTTTGCCCAGTACATCGTAAACAGTAAGTTTTACATGTGATTCTTTGGGCAGTGAAAATTTGATATTTGTAGTTGGATTGAATGGATTAGGATAATTCTGATAGAGAGCATAGTTTTTCGGAACTTCTTTCGGTTTTTCTACACTTACAACACCGCCGAGAGCTTTTATTGTACCTTTAAGAAGAGTAACCACGAATTTAGGATTGTGAATGCCATAGCTTCCGTCGTAATAAACAGTTCTCATATTGTATGCGGCTTGAATTTGTTGTTTTGTCCATGTTGTATCTGGGTCGGCATGAGGATCAGGATTGGGTAATAGAGAACCTAAGTAGTCGAGTAGTCCATGAACTTCAGCTTGCAGACCTTCTGAAATTCCATCTCCATCATGGTCGCCCGTGTAGACGCCGTTTGCATACATAACGAAAGGCACATCTTCAAAACTAGCGCCGAGTGAATTGCCGTGACATTTAGCGCATGCTTTCATGTTGTCTACTCCTGAAGGGGTACTCATCGAGAAGGTATGTTTACCGACTAATTGAGTGTGACCGCTGGCGTCGGTCTCGCCTTCAGCCATATGACAATCAACGCATCCATTTTCGGTGGCACCAAGATGATTTGTGCTTGCAAGTGTGAATAGTGTATCACCGAATGTAACAACATTCGTAGCATTAATAACATCTGCTGCTGTAGAATAGTGAGGACCGAAATGTCTAGATGGTATTTCAGTATAACTGCTGTTTGCAACTCTACGACTTTGATGGCAATTCATACAAAGTTTACCAAGTCCGCCTTTTTCGATTACAGTGCCGTCAGCAAGTGTGGCATTAACAGTTCTAACCTGGTGCATATTTGAGGCATCGTGAGGATCGTGACAAGCTGCACATGAAATCGGTTGATAGGAAGGATCAAAATAGGGATCATTTGTTGCAATTCCTTTAACGAACTGAGCAAACCCTTTGGCGGTATGGCAGCGTACACAACTTTCGCGACCAGGACCGCTTGGATAGCTTGTAGCTACTGCATGCCTCGATACATCCCATTGCTCGGGATAAACATGGTAATGGCCGTCATCATGGCAATAAGCGCAGTTATCACTTGAATAACTTACAACAATACGTGAATCTTTCGTAGAGCCGAAATGTCCGCTGGCTGGACCGTGACAGCTCTCGCATTGAATGTTAGCTCTTTGCATTGCGTCGGGGTATTTATCTACCAGAGTTTGATATGTGCCTTGTGTTAAGGTTTCGGGGAACACAAAATCAAAGTCGTCAAATCCGTCGTTATCTGCATTTACGTCATAACCAGTTGTGTGACAGGAAATACAATTAGCATTATAATGGTTGCTGAGTGTTCCTTCAACACCACGGTAAAGCATCGACGCATGTCCGGTGCCTTCCCATTTTTCTACAACTGAAGGATGGCAGGTCTGACATGTTACATTATTTACTACATTATAAACGCCGATATACTTAGCTGCATTTATAACTATTGAAGCTGTATATGGGCCATCGGTAACCTGAACAACATATTTACCCGGTTTGTCTGGAGTGAATACAATAATTTGTGTAGAAGTATCAACGTCGAGAACTCCGCCAAAAATTGGGTTTGAACCAGGGGCGCGTTCAGTTGTGCTCCATTTGGGATCGTTCAGGCGACCTCCAGCAAGTGTTGCTTTGAGATACATTTTGGTGCCTACGCCGACGTTTGTTAAGCCGTTATAAGCTGATGTAAAAATATCATTTTCACTCATTCCGGCTTCACGGGGCGATACTCCATAGGTCGTTATCCGCATGGTTTGTGCAGATACTAATCCCGTAACGACAAATAAGAGCAGAAATAATACGGTAACTTTTTTTTGCATATGTTCCTCCTATGGTTATAAAATGGATAATTTGAGATAATCAGATAAAAAAACTTTCTTCTCCCTTTCTTTAATCGGAATATAAAGAGAGAAATCAAGATTTCAAAGTCCAAAATATATTATATGTACTTTTATCTCATT
Organism: Melioribacter sulfuriphilus; assembly: GCF_052656625.1. Taxonomy (NCBI): domain Bacteria; kingdom Pseudomonadati; phylum Ignavibacteriota; class Ignavibacteria; order Ignavibacteriales; family Melioribacteraceae; genus Melioribacter; species Melioribacter sulfuriphilus. The sequence goes on from NZ_JBQXXK010000001.1 coordinate 222,249, forward strand.
ATCTTTTTTAAATCAATAACCGTTCCATCCCTTAAATTGGAAAAAAGTCGATACAATTAGTATATTTTTTCCTAAAATTTGGAATGTTAATGAAAATTTATAATACTTTTTCTAAAACTAAAGAAGATTTTATTCCCCTTAATCCACCGAATGTATCCTTCTATGTATGCGGTCCTACGGTTTATGATTACTTTCATATAGGCAATGCCCGCTCCTTTGTAATGGCTGATATTGCCAGGAAATATCTTGAATTCAAAGGATTCGTCGTTAAGTACATAATGAATATAACCGATATCGACGATAAAATCATCAAAAAATCATTAGCCGAAAAAAAATCGACGCATGATATTGCAGATTTTTTTGCTGCTGCCTTTAAGGAGGATATGGAGAGGCTTTATATTAAGCCTGCAACTTTGCACCCAAAAGCCACAGAACATATCGAAGATATTGTGCTGATGATTAACCAGCTACTCGAAAAAGGCTATGCTTATGAAGTAGACGAAACAATATTTTTTGATATATCAAAGTTCAAGGATTACGGTAAACTGAGCGGGAAAAATTTAGAAGAATTAGAAGCAGGTTCCAGAATTGATATAAATGAAAATAAACGAAACCCCCTTGATTTTGTACTCTGGAAAAAAGCAAAAGAAGGCGAACCGGCATGGGAAGCTCCATGGGGGCGTGGTAGACCTGGCTGGCATATCGAATGCTCTGCAATGAGTTGCAAACACCTTGGCCAGACCATCGATATTCACGCCGGGGGCAACGACCTGATTTTTCCGCATCATGAAAATGAAATTGCTCAGAGCGAAGCAGCTAACGGTAAAAAATTTGTAAGATACTGGATGCATTTCGGCTTTCTTAACTTTCAAAATGAAAAGATGTCGAAATCACTCGGTAATTTTTTTACTACTCGCGAAATCTTATCAAAATATTCTCCTGAAGCAATTCGTCTTTTCTTTTCACAAACTCATTACAGAGGACCACTTAATTTCAGCGAGGAATTGCTTGCCGCTGCCGAAAAAGGAGCCGATAAAATCAGAAATTTTGCCCTTAGAATTAATGAAGATTTATTAAAAGACTTGCAAGAAGGCAACTATCCCGATTTCAAAATAAACTCGTTTTATGATGAGTTTACCAATGCAATGGACGACGACTTCAATACCCCTCAAGCTGTTGCTACAATTTTCAATTTCATGCGCGAAGTTAATAAAGTGCTCGACGAGGGTAAAAATCTTAGTACGAAATTTCTTGAGGATGTAAAAAAGTTTATGGTAGATACAGCTCAGAATGTTCTTGGAATCGTAAACTTCAAAAAATTAACGGATAATAAGAAAGAAACACTCGACGATAAATTGATTGAACTACTGATTGAAATCAGGCAAACTCTCAAAAAAGAAAAAAATTATAGTTTAGCTGATATGATTAGGAACAGATTGAATGATCTCGGAATTGTACTCCAGGACAAAAAAGAAGGAACGACCTTTATAAGGAAATAGAAGTTCTGATAAATATTTTCTAATTTTAAGCTGTAAATAAACCTGCGAGAAAAAAATGAAAAAATTAGTTGTTCTTATTACTTTTTTATTAACTGGTGTACTTTTTTCACAAGGTACTTCAGGTACTGCAGCCAAACACGAGTACAGAAATCTTATTGATTTACCCAGTGCAGGTATTCTCGAAAAAGGTTTTGCCGGAATTTCGTTCGATATAATGCCGGACGGCGTAGTAATTTCTAAACTTGAAGTAGGAGTGTTCGATAATTTTAGTTTCGGAATTTCATACGGCGGATCAAATATTATAGGCGCAGGAAAGGTTGACTGGTATTCGCTGCCTGCAGTAAACGTTCGACTCCGTTTGGTCGAAGAAACTGAGAATTTGCCAGCCATCACTTTCGGTTTCGACTCGCAGGGAAAAGGTTTATATAATAAATCGCTTGAACGGTATCAACTAAAATCTCCAGGATTCTTTGCCGCCGTTTCGAAAAACTATCAGTTTATGGGATATTTGAGTATTCACGGTATTGTAAACTATTCTCTTGAAAGGGACGACAACGACAAAGATTTGAATCTCGGATTCGGAATAGAGAAAACATTTGGAGCAAATTTCTCGTTGGTCGGGGAATACGATTTTGCTGTTAATGACAACACGGGTAATTCATTGGGTGATGGTACTGGTTATCTTAATATGGGTGTTCGCTGGTCTGTTGACGGCGGGTTGACAATTGGCATTAATTTGAGGGATTTGCTCGACAACAAAAAATTTACAAGCAATAAAGCCGACAGGGGAATTTACGTCGAATTCATTAAATCTCTCTTTTAGTGTCTCTCTTTTAGTACGGAGAGTCTATTTAAATAAACATACATTCCTTCATACCATCAATTATATAGTTTATGCTATACTTTTTGAGGCATTAATTTTGTATTATAATAAGAAAAAAGGTGGCGTTATGAAACGATATTTAATGATATTGATTTTGGCTTTCGGTTTCACCGGGTGTTATACTCAGTTAGCTCTTCGTGAATCTTACCCGAATTACGATAATGAAGAAGAAGACTATGTATATGATCAGGCAGATACCCTTGATAATAATTACGATTACGAAGAGGAGCCTACAATTGTCAATAATTACTATATAGACGACGGCTGGTATCCCAATTATAGAAGATATTTCTGGGGATATTATCCGGGATGGAGCGTTTCGGTAGGTTTTTATTATGACCCATGGTGGGATTGGTATTATTACACGCCTTATCCATGGTGGTATTATCCGTATCCACATAATTATTGGGTTTACGGCGGATATTGGAATTATCCATACTATTGGGATTATCACGATTACTGGTATGTAGGAGGTAATTACTATAAACATAGAAATACTTACACACATTTGCGTGACAATACTGGCGAACGCAATCCAATAACCCGAACCAGAACACGTGATTATTTAAGAGACAGAACTAAGGTAAGTACAAGTAATGGAAATACGAACCAAAGAGATGTTGATCTTAGTCGTTCGAAAGTTTCAAGAAGTGGAAATGGTACATCGTTAAATAAGGAGGGAACAGGTCGAAGCGTCGATTCTGACAACACAAGAAAAACTCGTACAGAAACTTATAGAAGACCTTCGAATAATAAAGACAATGATAGTAGGAGTCGCACCCCTTCGAGACGAAGCGGCAGCTCGAGCGATTCGAAAAAGAATAGTAGTCCCAGCTATGCACCTCCTCCATCCTATACTCCGCCAGCAAGTTCTGGAAATTCGTCTCGTTCGTACAGTCCTCCTTCAAGCTCAGGTAGTAGCTCCAGAGGCACTGGTTCCAGTAGTAGCGGTTCTTCTTCCAGGTCAAGTGGAGGCAGCAGTAGACGTGGTAGATAAAATTTTATAGAGTTCTCAGTTCGGAGGAAACATGTCTAAAAAAATCTTTATTTTGATATTTATCTCACTGTTTACTTATAACATTAATTGGGCTCAGAATTATAACGACGCTCTAAGGTTATCGGAGGCAGATATAATAAGCGGTGCGCGTTCGCTATCAATGGGCAATGCCTATACGGCATTGAGCAATGATTTTTCTGCGGCTTTATTTAATCCTGCTGGTTTTGCGTTGATAAAGAAAAGTCAATTTAACGGTTCATTGAACTATAATTTATTTGATAATAAATCCGAATTTTTTAATAAAAGCGATTCATACTCAAACGGAACGACTCGATTAAATCAATTTGGCATCGTTCTTCCATTCCCTACATATCGTGGCAGTTTTGTGCTGGCACTCGGATATAATCAATTTAAGGAATATAACTATACCGTCTGTTTCGACGGATATAACGCAGGAAATAATTCAATGATACAGGATTTAACAAATTTCAATGACGATATCGCTTACTTGTTGGGACTCAGTTATCCCGTGTATGACAATAACGATGACTATCTCTATGATGAAACGCGTATAAATGGAGGATTAAATCAAAGCGGTAAAATTTTGCAGGAAGGAAAGCTTAATAATTGGTCACTTTCTGCTGCTTTAGAGATACAGAGGGATTTATATCTTGGTGTTACACTGAATATAATCGGTGGTGATTTCCGAAGGGACAGGCAGTACTGGGAAGAAGACCTGCGTGATAATTATCCTGCAGGATTTCTACTTGATCCTGCTGAACCTGCAACGAGCGATTTTCAAGCATTTTATCTTAATGATATTATCAAATGGAATATCTCAGCGTGGAACCTGAATCTCGGTTTATTGAGCAAAGTAAATAAAAATCTTTCTATCGGCTTTGCCATTAAGACGCCAAGAAAATATACAATTAAAGAATCATATTTTGTTGACGCTTCCAGTGATTTCGGCAGCGGGACAAGTTTTTATCTCGATCCGCCGATTGAAAACAGGCTTGAATACGAAATTACTACTCCTTATGAATTTTCTGCCGGTGCCGCTTATAATAACAAAGGCTTAACTTTATCTGCCGATGTGACACTGGTTGATTATTCACAGATGGAATTTGTATCTGGTCTCGACAGAGTTGACATAGAAAGTAACAACAGAGATATACAAGAATTTTTGGGAACCGTTTTTAATCTAAATTTCGGTGCAGAATATTACATTCCAAAAACAAATGTGGCCTTACGTGGAGGATTTATTCTGATGCCTTCTCCATATAAGGACGACCCTTCGGATTACGACAAAAAATATCTAACTATGGGTATCGGTTACGAATCGAAAAATATATCGATTGATCTGGCTTATGCCATGGGATGGTGGAAAGATATAGGCGATAATTACGGTTCAAATATTTCCAGAATTTATCAGGATATTTCAAGAAATAATTTTATTCTAGGTTTAAAGTATAATTTCTGAAATAGGATTTATTCTACTTACAAAGAGCGCCCGCATGTGCGGGCGCTCTTATTTTAAAACGGTAATTTTTGTAAGTTTGTAACACTGTATAATTAATAGAAGGAGGCTTTATTAAAGGTGTAATCTGTAGAATCGAGAGTAAAGATTATTATCTATTGGACAATAATGGCAACGAAATCCGTTGCTTTTTGAGGGGGAAAATAGTTAACGAGTACAAATTAAAAAAAGATAAACTCATAACTCTTGATATCGTAGCTGTAGGAGATATTGTTGAATTCACTTTAAACGATGACGGCACAGGCGTTATAGAAGAAATACTTGAAAGGAAAAATCATATATCCAGGAAAGCTCCAAAAATGAAAGGAGCTTCATACCGAGGCGAAAGACTCGAGCAAATTATAGCTGCAAATGTGGACAAAATGATAATTGTTACCAGCTGGGACCTACCGAAGTTTAATAATCGTCTTGTCGATAGAATGCTCGTCGTGGCGGAGAGCTCTGGTGTTATTCCTGCTATTGTTATTAATAAAATTGATCTGGATGAATCTAACTCACGTAGTCATTTTGTTAATCTATATAAATCTATTGGATACAGAGTTTTTGAAACGAGTACGGTCAAAAATACAGGAATGAACGAGTTGAAAGAATTTATCGGTAATTCGGTCACTCTTTTCTGGGGGCATTCAGGCGTAGGTAAGTCGAGTATACTGAATAACCTTTACCCTGAATTAAATTTTAAGGTGGGGAAAGTAAGTCATTACAATAAACGTGGCAGGCATACAACGGTTACTGCAGTAATGAAAAAAGTAGGAGAAAATACATTTGTGATAGATACACCAGGCGTTCGAGAAATAGATCCATACGGCATTAAAAAAGAAGACCTGGGACATTTCTTTGTTGAATTTAGAGAGTTTATTCTGTTATGTCGTTTTAATACATGTACTCATTATCACGAACCCGGATGTGGAGTAATTGAAGCCTATCGTGACGGGAAAATATCGAAAGAAAGATACGAAAGTTATCTCGCATTGCTCGAAACAATTGAAGAAGATCTATTTTTTTAAGGAATCGATTTTTTTCTTCATCTCGTTTATAAATTGAATCACAATTTCGTCTGGAACTCCATCGGGATGATTCGATTTCAATCTAAAGTCGCACTGGTCGTTGATATAATCGATTATATAAAATTTATGATTTTTATCGACGGCAATTTCAGTCGAGAAATAGTCGATGCGCGTATACTTTGCTAACTTTCGTGCTATCTTAAAAAGCTGCTCCAATTTGTACTTTTTTATCTGTTCCTTTGTAATGATGTCGTATATATGAGTTAAATCATTCCACCATACGGGAATTACTTTATTAAAAGCCCAATAAACGCGAAACCATGCCCTATGTCTACCGAAATTACACGGAGTTATTTTTTCCTGTACTATATATTCTTCTTTAGGATTCTCTTCCCTGATTTTCTGGATATTTTTTAATGTGTATGCGTTGATAATAACTCCTTGACCACCTCCGGTTTCTATTGACGGTTTTATTACAAAAGGTTTTCCAATCTCATCCAGATCGTCTTCTGTGATTTTTAACGAATGGTCGAAATAATAGGCGGGCAAAATGTAGGATTTTGGAATATTCAGATTTTTCTTGCTCAACAAACGGTGCATATATGATTTATTTGTAAATTTGTGTACTCTTTTGTGAGGATTTATTAAATAAGCATGGCGCTTTCTGAGGATTTGTGCTATAGGTTCAAAGTCAGAATCGACATCGGAAGCCCTGTCGAGATATGCTGTGAAATTGAGTTCTTTGTTTTTTAGTTTTTCAATTATTTCCTCGACGTTATGGTATGATATCAAAAATGTTGTTAATTTATTTTCATGAAATATTTTTTCAATCAATTGAACGAACTCGATATCGTATTCCCATATATACGAGATGGCTAAATCGTATTTTGTCATAACGTTTTTGACACTAAAATATGAAAAGAAATTTGACAATACAATTAATTTGGTTGTCAATAAATTAAACGCTTTTTGAATAAGTATAGATTGAATATAATGAAGAAAATTATCTTTCTTTTATTGGTTGCGGTGGCATTCTCCTGCACTACTAAAGTAGTAAAAGAAACGAGAAAAGAAGTTCGTCTGGATAGCTCCTCTGTGGCTTTGAGCAAATTTATCGAAGGCAACATCTACGAAATGAAAGGAAATTTTGGAGATGCTATTGTTAAATATGAAGAAGCGTTACAGTATGATAAATCTGCTGGCATTTATTATGCTATTGCAAAAAATTGTTATAGAATAAATCGTCTGGCACCTGCACTTACGAACGCCAAAAGTGCTGTACAACTTGACTCCAGCAATACCGAATATCTCTATCTTCTTGCTACAATTTATGATGTTTCTCATATGGATGACTCGTCGGCTGCGGTATACAAAAAAATCATTGAAATTGAACCGAACAATATTAACGCATATTATAATCTGGCACAGCTTTATGAAGCAAATAAACCTCTTGAAGCCATTAAGATTTATAAAAAACTCATTTCATCGATCGGGCCAGAGTGGCATATTCTGGTAAGACTTACAGAATTAAATGAAAAAATAGGAAATCAAAAAGAAACGGTTGAAACACTCGAAGAACTTGCGCGTTTGAATCCATCGAACCTCGATTTACAAAAATTATTAATTGATGCGTATACAAAATCCGAGCAGTACGATAAAGCATCTAAGTTGTGCGACGAGTTACTGCTCAGCTATCCTTTCGATGTCGGGTTACTACAGCAGAAAGGAAACATTTACATAAAACAAGATAACTGGAAGGAAGCAGCGCTCATTTATCAAAAAATTTTTGATCTCAATGATCTTCAGTTAACAGAAAAGCTTCAGCTTGCTTCTTTATTTTATGCTGCAGCCGATAAGGATTCGAACAATATTTTTATTGCTCGTGACTTTCTCAAAAAGATTGACAAAGACACTTCCGACTGGCAGGTAAATGCATATCTGGGAGAAATAGAATTAAAGCTTGGTAACGATTCCGTTGCTATTGAATATTTCCGAAAAGCTGCGAAACTGGCGGAATGGAATGCGCAGATCTGGATTCGCGCGGGCGGACTGCTTTTTGATTCGCGAAAATATGATGAGACAATCGAATTCATGTCGGAAGCAGCAGAAAAATTTCCCAATGACTTCGTAGTCAACCTAATTTATGGGCTTGCTCTTTCTCAAACCAACAGGCATCAGGAAGCAAAAATCTATTTGAAAAGAGCCATCAATATAAATTCCGACGATGTTACAGCGCTATCTGCTTATGGATATACACTGAACCAGCTTAAAGAGAACAACGAAGCACTCCAATATTTGAACAAAGCACTTTTACTTCAGCCCGACAATGTTGACCTGATTGGTACTGTGGCAATGATCTATGAATCTGAAGGGAATTATAAAATGTCCGATTCACTCTATCAGCACGCTCTCGGACTCGATTCTTCAAATGCTATCGTTTTAAATAATTATGCTTATTCACTTGCCGAAAGAAACATCCGATTGAATGAGGCATTGAAAATGGCTTCGAAGGCAATTGAAAATGATCCCAAAAATTCTTCCTTCCTCGATACAATCGGATGGATTTATTTCCGCCTGGGAGATTATCAAAAAGCAAAAGATTATATCGAAAAATCATTAAGTTTGGAGCCAAACAACGAAACTGTTGTAGATCATCTGGGTGACATTTATTTTATGCTGGGTAATAAAACAAAAGCCATGGAATACTGGAAAAAGGCGTATGACATCAACGGCAATAACAAAAAAATAAAAGAAAAAATCGAGAAAGGTGAAATTTGAAAGTAATAAAATTTATCACTGCAATTTTGCTGGTAACTATTATCGCCAGCTGTAGCACATCAAAAGAGATTTCCAGTGAAAGAATTCTTTCCCCCGAAAGATTAATTACAAAACTCGAAGCTAATCGACTTAAAGTTAGGACATTTTCAGCAAACGGTACAATCAATATTAAAAACGGAAGTACAACAATAGAGAGCAATTTTGAAGTTAATGTCAAAAAGCCCGATTCGATTAAGGTTGATGTATTTGGACCTTTCGGTATTGAGCTGGCACAAATTTTAATTACACGCAATAAATTTTTATTCTACGATTCAATTAATAAAACTGCATATAAAGGATTGACAGATAAGTCGGCAATTAAGAAAGCATTAAAAATCGATTTACCGTTTGATATGCTGATTGACGCATTTACTGGCGGTATCAATTTATCCGACAAATTAAGAATTAAACCGGATGAATATACTTATGATGAAAATTATACGTACATAAAATATGTCGACTCAACTGCAGGTTCGATTAATGAGTATGAAATCAATACAAAAAACTTTACCGTCAAGAAAATTAAAACAGGAAATCTGGTTAAAGGAAACCTTGTGGAAGCAAAGTATGATAATTATAAGCAATTTGGCGATGTTCTTGTACCACTTGTAATATCGATGAACTTTTCCGAAAATAACCAGTCGTTGATAATCAACTATAAAAATGTGTCGATAAATAACCCGCTCAATATTTTATTTGAATTGCCGTCCGATACAAAGTATGTTGAATTGTGAATCGTTATATTAAAATATGTTTGTTGATAGCAGCTGTATTGTTTAATCCGATTTTTGGTCAGGTAGCCGACAGTATAAAATACCGCAATGAGCAACTGGAAAATCTGAAAAGTGAAATCATAAAACTGGAAAGAGAATTAAATCAAAAATCGGAAAAAGAAAAAGCATCGCTGCAGGCATTAGAAAATCTTACACGACAGAACACACTGCTCCAAAAAATAATCAACAATATTGTTAAAGAAGAAAAAAACAAAGAAAGACAAATTGCTCAATTCGAAGAAGAGATAGCTTACACCGAAAATAAAATCCAGTTATTGAAAGAAAAATATTCGAAGTATATCGTCTGGATTTATAAATACAGAGGCAAATCTTACCTCAAATACCTACTTAACACATCGTCTCCATTACGAGTATTGAAGCGTTATCGATACTTTAAAAGCATAACTGAACAAAACAAAAAAGACTTGAAATTATTGAAGGACAGCAAGGATTATCTGGTTAAATTAAAAAACAAAATATCAGAAGAAAGAAGAGCACTTGCTTTACTAAGAGTCGATAAAAGCACCGAACAGAAAAATCTCGTAAAGAAGGAAAGCGAACGGAAAAGACTTATAGCCGAATTGAGAAAAGATAAAAAACATCTGACTGAAGAAATAGAATCGAAAAGAAAAGCAGAAATCGTAATTAAAAATATCATTGCCCGATTGGTCGAGGAGGAGCGACAGAGAACTGAAATGATGTTAAAAGAGGATGAAAAAAAGCTGGAATTAAGTAGAAATTATAACTATAATAATATGGAAAAATTTTCCCTTCTCAAGGGAAAACTTTTATGGCCTATTCGGAAAGGTAAAATTGTCAGAAAGTTCGGCGAAAATCTCAACAGAAAATTAAATACTGTTACATTGAATTATGGCGTTGATATATTGACTTTGGAAGATGCTGAGGTTTATGCCGTAGCTGAAGGGGTTGTTTCTGCTATCGAATGGATACCAGGATACGGTAGTGTTGTTATCGTAACTCATCGAGATGAATTTAGAACCGTTTACGGTCACATTAAAGAAATATATGTCGAAGAGGGACAATTGATAAATAAAGGGGGCACTCTCGGAAAAGTCAACGAAAGTTTGGAAGGGCATATACTTCATTTCGAAATATGGAATTCTCGTAATTATCAAAATCCCGAAATCTGGTTGTCTAAAAAATAAGATTTCGCTCTTCGTATAATTATCCGTTCACTAAAGCATCGATAAGATGAGGGTATGCTTTATTGGCAGATATTATCACGAGTTTGTTACTGCTCCAATTAAATATTCAAAAGTTCTCTACAGGTATATCCATGCCGACTATAGACAAACTATTTTTATTACCTATTTCTTCGATTCCAGTAACAAATTCAAGAAACTCTTAGGCAGCAAAACTATAGCTTCGGGTGTTTATAAATGCGGCATTTTAATTATCATCTTCAGGTTGCTTAAATACAAACCAGCATTAGTTCACTTCACTACTCTCGAAAGATTCGAAATCCCTCTTTTTATTGTATGCAAAATCTTAGGTATAAAAATAATCTCTACGTTGCATGGATTGTTCTATAAAGAAACAGAAAATTTTAACAAAATAACAAATAGAATAAAAGACTTGCTGCTTGAACGTACCGCAATAAAACATTCTGATTTCTTGTTAATCTATTCTCAGTATCAAGCAGAAATGATAATAAAAAAATATTTCATCAAACATTCTAAATTAAAATATACTTACAACGGAATCGACATTTTTGAAAAAAAGAATTCTAAACCAGAATTCAAAAATAAACTCATGATTGTATTCTATAAAGGCTTTGGAAAAAATGACAGGGGATTAAATAAATTAATAGAACTGCTTATGTGCATAAAAGGGACACAGTTAAATTTAACAGTACTTGGCAGCTCGGATGGATGTATTAATCATAAATTTGGTAATCTTAAAATAAGGTATGCGGGATTTCTTAGTGGTGATGAATTATCTGAATTATTTAACCAGTCCCACCTTATAATTAAAATGCCCTCTTTTGAAACATTCTCGACCATCGTTATAGAATCGATGTCTTATGGAGTAGTACCTGTCGTACCGGATTTTATTGGTGCATCGAGATTCATAACTAACGGAAAAAACGGATTGAAATATCATGCAACAAAACCTGAGGCACTGCGGGAGATAATTCAAAAAATAGTCGATGGTGGTTATGATTTGACTACACTATCGAAAAATGCATTTAATACGGCTAAAGAATTTACATGGGAAAAAATGGCAGAACATACAAAAGATATTTACGAAGAGTTACTAAGATGAGAGTAGTTCATTTTACACCATATTTTACTTATGCCAGTGGCACGAATACCTATCTGCGGAATCTACTCATCGCCTTAGAAAAATACTGTACAAATGTAACTTTGCTGACAAACAACCGTTCAGTATTAAGTGACATTACTTTGCAAAATATTGATACTGAAATTATTCATTTCGAAACAGGGATAAGAAATATTTTTTACCTACCTAAAAATTTGATAGATCTCTATTACAAGCTAACCAGTCTTGATGTTGATGTCATTCATACACATCACAGATATCCCGAGCTGATTTCCAGTATACTGAAAAAACAATGCAAAAAAACCGTTACTACTATTCATAGTAAGGTTGACGGGTTTAAGAAAATATCATTTCGTTCGGATAGTATTATAGTGCCTTGCAAATTTCTGGCAGATTATCTAATGAGAAACTTCAACATTAATTCAGGAAGAATTCACGTCCTTTATAATTGCATTGAACCGGAGTTGTATAACAATCCTATACCCGTCCATCAAATTGAAAGGTCTATGTTGAATATTAAACCCGATGATATTGTATTTCTTTATTCCGGTAGAATTTGTAAAGAAAAAGGAATTGACTACCTATGTAAAGTTTTCAATGAGTTCAGTAAGAAAAAGAAGAATATTAAATTAATTTTAATGGGAGATATTAAAAATAGATCTTTGTTAAAGTATAGTTCTGGCTCTGTGCTTTTTATAGGTTATACAAAACACCCTAACGCTTTTTATAAATTGGCAGATGTACTGGTACATCCTTCTTATTGTGACGTATTGCCGTATGCAGTGCTCGAAGCAGGATACTGGGGGAAGATTGTTTTAGCCACCGATACAGGTGGAATACCTGAGATTATTAAAAACAACGAAAACGGTTTAGTATTTAAAGCGGGCGATGCATCAGCATTGGATAAGTTATTGCGGTATATTACAGATAATCTTGAAGATTGCCGTAGTATGGGTATCAATCTTCAAAATGATATTAAGAAAATTACCTCGCCAGATAAATATGTTAATGAACTGATGAAAATATATGAATCAATCTGAACGAAGCAGGTAAGTAATATGAAATTAATAATTGGTAACGAATCGATTAACCTGATAACGAAAGAGAGTGACTTCATAGAAATATTCGCGGAGGAATTGAATAACCAAAAAGATAAAATCATCACGTACATAAATATGAATACGATTAACTTGCTTTACGAAAACAATGAATACCTCCGGTTTATGTCGAAAGAATGTCTCTGTATGGTGGAGGGTACTGGTATGTGGCTCTCTTTATTATGTAAAAATGTACGCACTAAAAGAGTATTGTTTACAGATGTGCTGTTAAACTTCTTCAAAATTATATGTAAAAGAAAAATGAAATTATATTTTATTGGGGGAAACTATAATGTTGAATTGCTGCATAAAAAAATTTACCCGCTGAAATTATCGGGATACTTAAATGGATATTCTAATAAATATGACTGGTCGTCGATTGTGGAGGAATTAAACAAAGCTGATTTAATAATGATCGGTATGGGACAGCCTCGACAGGAAATTATGGCAATTGAATTAAAGAGTCTATTAAATGAAAAACATATAATCTGTTGTGGTGCATTCATGGATTACTATACCGGAGTAACAAGAAGAGCACCTTCGCTGCTGCGTAATTGTGGTATGGAATGGCTCTATAGAATTTATGACAACCCACAATTGTACTGGAAAAGATATTTGATTGGAATTCCAAAATTTATTTTTAGGGCTAAAGGCGTAATTGTTGAAAAGTAAATAAAAGGATGTCGATGAAGCGGTATTCGTTAATCCTTATCTTCCTGCTACCATTCAGTATATTTTCACAAACATATTATAATTATTACGACACCACAATTACTTTCTCAGATAATGATTTATTGACAACTTTAGATGAATCCAGGCCAGGCGCTCCTTCATTAAAGTATATTACTGTTTTTATTGAATTAAAGGGTCCCAATGAATCAGTGTCTGAAGTTAATACACAAGTTTTAGAATCTAGTAGGACTAATCTTTTTAATATTAATCCAGCAATCAAACAGGTTAACGATAGCATAATTACATATGATAATTTAAAGCGTGTTTATGACGAATATATTTCCGGCTCTGACTTTTATCCCTCAACAATAGCAAAATTTATTGGTAATGTATATCTGTCAGGACAATATTATGCAGCTCTTAAGGTCTGCCTGCAGCAGTATGAATGGAAAAGCAATACCATCAAAACATTCAATAAGATTAAAATTACAATGAAAACAAAAATACAAGGAACAGTTAAAGACGCAAATACTTCAAGTGGAAATAGATGGTACAATTTCGGTGTTAATTACCTGAAATTCAAAATTGGACAGGAAGGAATTTACAGAATATACTACGATGATCTGCTCAATATAGGAGTAAATTCGACATCGATTCAGTCCAATAAAATACAAATTTATAATTATGGATTGCCTATTCCAATTTATGTCTACGATAATAACGACGGCAAATTTGATGAAGGGGATTATATTGAATTTTATTCGGATATTAACAGGAATCGCGACGACTATAAAAAGATAGTAGCTGAGGGCAAAGACTATATCGATTATATGAACAGATATACGGATACTACAATTATCTGGCTGACATTTGAATCAGAAGACTTTGTGAGAATTAAACCAGTTTATATCAAAAGTATTGACAATACCGATACAATCGATTATTCATTGAAAAAAATACATTACGAAGAAGATAATTTACTCTGGTACTACGATGCTGTTGAACCTCGGACTCAACTTCCATTGTGGCAGGAGCATAAAGTCTGGACGTGGAGAGCACTCGGTAGCAATAGTAGATTCAGTTTAAATCTCAATTTGGATAATATTATTCAAGAAAGAGGAATGAAAGCTGAAGTTCGCTTGATAAGTAATTCTTCCGATGTGAAAACCGGAGCACATAAAGCATATATTTCGCTGAATGATTCAGAACATAGCGACACTCTAACATTCAACTATAAACAGACCGTTAACTTAAAAGCAAAGTTTGATAGAATTAATGCATCAGACAATAAGCTTACCATTTCCACCTTACCAACACAGGCTTCGTTTCATCAGTCATTGATTGACTGGATTGACATTGAATATTACTCACGAAATTATATCAGAGAGCAGGAAAAAATAATAATAGATGAAAACGTCAGTCGAGGTGTTAAAGCAATAAAGGTTAATTCCATATCAAAAATTGAGAATCTTATAGCATATAAAATAGATCCGGGATTTTCAAAAATGGAAATATTAAAAAACGGTGAAGGCAGTTATTATTTTGTAGATTCAGTTTTCCCCGGAAATATCTATTTAATTACAGCGGAATCAAATATACAAAAGCCAACTTTCTGCGGCGTAAGAAAATTCAGAAATTTATCTGAAGAAACGGTAGCTGATTATCTCATTCTTACGCAAAAAGATTTACTCGAATCCGCAGAAGAATATAAGTCCTTTTTAGAGGAGAACTATGGAATAAATGTAAAAGTGGTTCTATCAGAAGAAATTTATGATAATTATTCGTACGGCTATCCTTTCCCTGAAGCCATAAAAGAATTTCTTAGAGAATCTTGTTCTAATCGTATTAGTAGCTCCCCTGAATATTTATTGATAATTGGAGATGCAAATTATGACTACAAAAACAAATTCAAATCCTCTATGTCTTTCAAGAAGAAAAATATATTTCCTTCATACGGTTTCCCTGTGAGCGATAACTGGTTCGTAATTTGGAACGATTCTATCCCGATTCCACAAATTGCAGTTGGTAGAATTCCAGCTGTAAATAATGAACAGGTGCGATTCTATCTCGAAAAACATCGTCGATATTTGTTAAAGACGTATGACAGCTGGAATAAAAGTTTTATGTTTTTTAGTGGAGGAGATCCGTCAAAACCCGAGCAACTTAAGGCATTGAAAAGTGCAAACTATAAAGTATTTCGTATGTTTATTAATAATCCTCCAGTTGAAGGGAAAGGAGCTCACTTTTATAAAACAATAAATCCATTTTCCAATTTCAGTAATATGTCATTGGATTCGGTTCGCAATATAATCGATGAAGGTGCAATTTTGATTTCTTACATTGGTCACAGCGGTACACAGACATGGGATAACGGAATTTTAAGTGTGAATGACCTGATGAATAAGTACGAAAACCGGTATCCGCTGATTACGGATTTCGGCTGTTCTACAGGTAAATTTGCCGAACCCGATATCGTTTCGTTTGCAGAAGAATTCATTAATAATAATTCAGATGGACAGGCGATTGTGTACTTTGCTAATTCGAGCTGGGGATATCTTTCAACTTCATTAAATTTTCCACCGCTTTTCTACAATTATTTTCTCGACGATTCTCTTATTTCCGTTGGTAAGCTTTTCAACAACGCTAAACAAAAGCTGGTTGAAAATAGCGGATTGAATGATGTGGTGAAAGTATTTTGTTATTGCAGTCACTTATTCGGCGACCCGATTATCAAAATAAAATTGCCCCAAAAACCTGACCTCGTTTTTAAATCAGAATTACTCTCAGTACCTGAAGAGGTTATAAAAGATAATCAAAAGAATATAACAGTTAACTTAGTGTATTATAATTTTGGAAAAAGTGTAGAGGATTCATACTCTGTAAGAGTTGAACATATATACAATAATGTTCCGGAAACTAAAATTATAAGATGCTCAAAATACAAATACAAAAATGATTTCAGTCTCAAAATCGATATTCAAAATCGGCCGGGCGAACATATTTTGATTTGTACTCTCGATTGTTATGATGAAATTGATGAATACGACGACTCAAATAATGAAACGATAATTAAGTTTAACGTGATTCCCTCAGATATACGTTTGCTTTTAGGAAGCAACTTATATACAGGCTGGCGAGATACAATTATATTTTTAAATCCACCTTATATTGAAAACGACAAATTAGAAATCCAGCTATCAGATAATCAAAAGTTTCAGGGGGCGGAAAAATTTATTATTCCTTTTAGCAAGGTTACTACTAAGTTCTCTATTCCGAAAAGTTTTATGAATAAAAGGATATGGCTAAAATATAAAAATGAAAAAGATACGATCTGGTCAGAAATTTATTCAATAGCACCTCAACAGTACGACTGGATATTTTCAGAGCCTCTCGACACAACAGGAACTAAAATTCATGGATTGACCTATGATTCCGAAACGAAAAGCTGGTCATTTATTAAAAAAGAAAAAACATTAAAACTTGTATCGGCCGGACAAACTGTGGGTAGTATAGCATCTTTGCAGATTGATAATTTAGAATGTTTCCCAACTACATATTTCTGGGGTATCGCTGCAGCTGTAATTGACACTACAGATCTGGATGTGATAGATACAAAATATTTTCTTTATCCATCGTCGAGCTCTGCCGAAGAGCTGATAAGATTCGTCGATACTCTAAGTGATAATTATTATGTCGCAATGGCAATTTGCGACGATGGTTATCAATCGGTTATCAGCTATAAGGGTGGTAAGCCCGTAAGGGATGCAATAAAAAAATTGGGCAGCGAATTGATCGACAGTGTCGGTTATCGTGATTCCTGGTGTTTGTTAGGTAAAAAAGGCGAAGGTCAAAAGCAGATTTATGAAGCATATAAAAGCCAGTATAACGGACTGGCATCGATAGCTTTAAATAAAAAAGTACTTGCTAAGTCAGGATATATTTTAACTCCTGGTATCGGTAAATATTCATGCATAAGAAAAATTTATTACAGTTCGAATTTAGGTAATAATTTGTATGCGCTTTGCGAAAATTATAATAATTTAATAGATACTCTGATTGTAGATACATCATCAGACTATCGCAATCGTTTAACCAATAAATACTACCGAAGCATAAATTTTCTAATAAAAGCAGATGTAGGAGATAATCATGCGCAGGCGTTTCAATATGTTGCTGCAGATGTAGTATTGCCACCAGAATTGGTAACCAGTTATGAAACTATTAATATAAACAAAGATACTGTTTATGTCGGCGAAAATATAATTCTCTCTTTTGAAGTATTAAATGCAGGAGGAGAAACCGCATCTGATTTTGATATTAAGATTTTAGTAAATGGCAGCGACGAATATATAATAAATGTCGACAGCATTGAATCGTATGAAGCGAAAAAATATATTATCTCAATTGGCACCGAGAATTATGACGGAGCAGTTGAATATGAGATTATTATTGACACTGAAAATAAAATTAAAGAATTCTATGAAGATAATAACATCGCAAAGGGTACATTTTATGTTAAACAGGAGATTGCAAGACAGGATTTATATATACGTATAGACGGGTATGAAATTTATGATGGAGATTATATATCTCAAACGCCGCTAATAGATATAGAGTTATTTGATTATTCACACCGAAAGCTAAGCGATACTTCATATATGAAAATATTCTTAAATGGCCAACGTGTAAGTTATTCGTGGGAAAACGTTCAATATAGTTTCAGCGATAATAACCCTAAAATTAAAGTGGCTTATAATCCCCGTTTGTTTGATGGTGAATATATTCTCGAAGTATTTGTTTATGATTTTTATAGTGATACAACGAAACTTATAAAATCTTTGCGTTTCAGAATTGATAGGAAACCGCGAGTGCTGGATGTTTATAATTATCCAAATCCATTCGAGAGCGAGACATTCTTTACTTTTCGTTTAACACAAATTCCCGACGAGCTAAAGATTAAAATATTTACAGTTGCCGGGCGCTTGATTAAAGAGATAGTTATTGATAGAAGTTCATTAAAATACGACTTAAACAGAGTCCTTTGGGATGGCCGCGACAACGACGGCAACATTCCAGCTAACGGGATTTATCTCTATAAAATGATTTTGAATTACGGCGATAAAATAGTTTCTGCGTTGAATAAACTTGCGATATTAAGATAATTTAACATCTCAAATCTTCTCTAATAACTCCATTTATTCTTATTTTTGCAACAAAAAAATGGAGAAGCTATGAATTCTTCTTTAGAAGATTTTAAGAAATATCGAAGCAAGATGAACGAAAGAATCCTTAATTCGGGATTTAGAGACTTTAATAAATTTTTTACTCTCGACAATAAGGCATATTATAAAGGTGCACTCGATACCAAAACAAAAGAGTTAATGGGATTGGTGGCTTCAATGGTGTTGAGATGTAACGATTGCATTCTCTACCATATCGACAGGTCGATTGAAGAAGGTGCTACTGAACAGGAACTTTACGAAACATTTAATATCGCTTTGATTGTAGGCGGCTCGATCGTCATACCACATCTCCGTTTTGCCGTCGAAAAGATGGATGAAATTTTTGCAGCTAACAAAAAAGAGGAATCAAAGTAATATGAAAATTATCTTCGCTACTCAGAATCAAGGAAAAAGTAAAGAAGTTAAAAATATTTTAAATGGTGATAAGCTGGAAATTTATTCACTGTATGATTTGGGAAACGACATTGATATTGAAGAAACGGGAACCACATTTAAGGAGAATGCTCTTATAAAGGCAAAAACAGTATACGACATTTATAAAGTGCCTGTAATAGCAGACGATTCTGGAATTGAAATAGAACAACTCGATGGACGGCCGGGAGTTTATTCTGCCAGATATGCCGGTGAAAATTGCACTTATGACGACAATAATAAAAAAGTATTGAAGGAACTGGAAGATAAACCTGAACCTCACATTGCGCGGTTTATTTGCCATGCTATTTATTACGACGGTAAAAATACAATCGAAGCAATTGGTGAACTGAAAGGCATAATAACAAAAACTCCTGCTGGTGAACACGGATTCGGATACGACCCCATCTTTATTCCCGATGGATACAATAAGACATTGGCAGAATTCGAATTAGATGAAAAAAATAAAATAAGCCATCGCTCTATGGCGTTTAAGTTACTGAAAGAAAAAATCCTTAAACTGAACGATTAATTATTTTTCTGCTATTACTACCTGTACCAATCCGAAGGTGAGTGAGTATTTTGATATTTTATCGAAGCCCGAATTCTTCAATAGTTTAACGAGGTCGATATTTCTATCGAATTCACCCACTGATTCAGGTAAATAATGGTAAGCTTCAGAATCGCGCGAGATTATTTTGCCGATAGTCGGTAGTATTTTGTTAAAGTAGAATAGATAGATGCTGCGTATAAATTTGTTTTCAGGTAGGCGGAATTCGAGTATGGTTACTTTCCCGCCGTTTTTCAGTACCCGTCTGAATGAATCAAATCCTTTTTGAATGTCGTAAAAATTTCGTACGCCGAAAGCCACGGTTATATTTGTAAAAGTATTGTCTTTGAATGGAAGTTCTTCAGCAATGCACTGAACTATACGTCCTTTAATCCATCCAGACTTTTCTTTGAAATGTGAAAGCATATTAAAAGATAAGTCACCGCCAAAAATATTGCGCACGCCTTTTTTATAAGCAGTTATTGCAAAATCGCCAGTACCACAAGCCATATCCAGCAATATGCTTTCATTGTTCAACGAACTCAACTCTATAGCTTTTCGCCTCCAATAGTAATCCGTACCCGCACTCAAAAAATGATTCAAAAAATCATATTTCGGCGAAATCGTATCGAATATTCTTTTTACTTTTTCTTTCTTTTTAATATCTGCTTTCATTTCAACTGGCTACTCGTTAAATTAATTAACAAAAATAGGAATAAAATATGGATAAATATATAAACGCCATAAAGAAAAGAGTTTGTTCAATTTGTGCTGATTCAGACGAAGATGGGCGTTGTACTTTGACTGATAACGAAAAATGTGCAATCGAAATATTTTTACTAAAAATTGTTAATATCATTCATCAATCAAACAATAAAGAAAATATTAATTTGCTCTACCAGGAACTGCAAGAAAAAGTGTGTTCAGAATGTAAAGCCAGAACACAAAACGGGAATTGTTATTTGAGAAGAGATTCTAATTGTTCATTGGATAGATATTTCAGTCTGGTAGTTGACACCATTCAACGTGTCGATGCAGGTTTTATGTTTTGAATAAAATTATACAATTTCAAAAATTCTTCCGTCGATAACTCTTCGGCTCTTTTATGCAAAAGACTATCGAGGTTGTTAAAGTCAATATCTTTGAACATACTGTTGCCAAGTGAATTTTTCAGTGTCTTTCTTCTTTTTCCAAATGCTGCTTTAACAATATCGATAAATAATCTATCGTCAAAATTTTCTGGTATTTTCTTATTGAACATAATTTTGATGATTGCGGAAAATACTTTCGGTTTTGGATAGAACACATTCGGAGATATTTTGAAACATAATTTTACTTCTGAAAAAAAATTCATAATAACGCTTAAAATGCCATAATCTTTAGTACCCGGAGAAGAAATAATCCGTTTTGCAACTTCATATTGAACCATTAGTAGTGCGTCGGAAACCGATTCTCTTTCTTCAATTAATTTGAATAAAATTGGGGAGGTAATATTGTAAGGAATATTTCCTATTATTCTTAATTTGCTATCAGGCGCTTTTAATTCGTGCAAAGTAAGGGTAAGAAAATCCCGGTTGATTATTTTTGCCAGCGAGAATTTTTCTCTAAGCTCATCAATCACTCTTTTATCAATTTCTACTATAGTTAGACTTTTAGTTTTATTGTATAATTTTTCAGTCAGAGCTCCTCTTCCTGGCCCTATTTCTAAGATATTATCGCCTTCTTTTATATCGAACTCGTCGATTATTTTTCCTATGATATTTTCATCCCTGAGGTAGTTCTGGCCAAACCTTTTTAAAGGACGTGGATTTTGTTCCATCCTAACTTCCGATTTATTTAATAATTTTCAATAGACAAATATTCGGTTTATATTTGATATCAAAATTTAACAAAATATGTTCGAAATAATATTCTTAGTATCGCTGTCGTTTTATTTTGCCGAATTGGTAATCTTTGCTATAGGAGCAAGGAAAGTTTATTATAAGATAAATAAAGGTGAACTTCCTTCGATAAGCATTATCGTCGCGGCAAGAAATGAAGAAGATAACATTATACCATGTCTGGAAGCGCTCGATAAATTGGAATATCCAGAAGATAAAATCGAAATTATTCTCGTTAACGATAATTCAACAGACAACACAGAAAAACTGATTGCTGAGTTTATTGAAGGGAAGAGTAAATTCAAGTTAATTGTACCCGAGAAGCAGATTGGGCATCTCAAGGGTAAAACAAATGCTCTGGCTAATGGTGTAAAAATTGCCAAAGGGGAAGTAATCCTTACAACCGATGCCGATTGCATAGTTTCGCCCACGTGGGCAGAAACAATAGCACGGTATTACGACGCCGATACTGGCTTTGTCGGAGGTATTACTACACAATTGGATAATACGATTTTTCAAGGTATCCAGGCAATCGATTTTGTATATCTTCTCACAATAGCCTCAGGAGCACAAAATCTGGGCAAACCTTTGAGTTGTATCGGTAATAATATGTCGTATCGTAAGCAAGCATATCTCGATGTCGGGGGATACGAAGGAATTCCTTTTTCTATAACTGAGGATTTCAATTTATTACGAGCAATTGATCGGCTGAATAAGTACAAAATTAAATATCCTCTTGACCCTGGGGCTCTGGTTGTTTCAAAACCATTACCTGACTGGAGATCGATCTACTGGCAGAAAAAGAGATGGGGCGTCGGCGGCATGGAGAGCGACCTTATCGGCTATCTTGTTTTTGTATTTGGGTATTTAACTCATGCTTCTATTCTACTTTCTCCGTTTTTCTTTACCCCCAACGTTTTATATCTAATTTTGTTCAAGGTCATTACCGATTACTTTTTTATTTCCCCTGTCTATAAAAAGCTCAAATTAAGGCTAAAAATTTCACACTTTCTCGCTTTTGAAATCTATCTAACTTTATATGTAGTATTACTCCCTTTGATGGTATTACCAAACAGGAAAATCAAATGGAAAGGCAGAACTTATTGATCACTATTCATGAAAGTATTATGAAGAAAATTATTACCGCATTTCTATTAATTTTTATAAATCTTTCATTAAAAGCTCAAGGAAATTTTCAACTGTTTCCGTCTGATCTGAACGTCCAACCTTTTACAGCAAATATCCTGGAACCAAAACTCGGATTTCTCTTTCATACAACAAACAACGAACTACGCCTTGATATTGGCAATTCAGTCGATTTAGTAAGATGGGGAAGCGGCACGGAAAGTTTTTCTGTAGGAGCCGACCTCTTTACTTTTACTCTTTTAAGAAGTGAATCCGATTTCCATTTTCCAGTTGATGCTGTGGATTATCTCTTCGGTTTAAATGCTGCGTGGAACGTTCGTAGTGGATACGACGGATATGGAGTCCGATTCCGACTCAGTCATATAAGTGCCCATTTCGTAGATGGTCATTATGATTGGCAAACGAATGATTGGCGCGAAGGTAGGAGGCCTCGTGTATACAGTAGAGAATTTATTGAATTCATCCCGTTCTATAATATTAATTCACTGAGACTATATGCAGGTTTTACTTATCTTTTTCACGTTGACCCAAGTTATATTGGGAAAGATAATTATCAATTCGGTTTCGATTATTTTTATGACGGTTTTTTCAAAACGAATTTATATCCTTTCATTGCGTATGATTTCAGATTGCAACATATCAATAAATATTCGGCTACACATAATTTAATGGCAGGATTAAAATTTGGAAAAAGTAACGGAAGAGGGATAAGTTTATATCTCAATTATTTTTCGGGTAATAATTTCCACGGAGAATACTTTGATAGCAGAGAAAATTATTTTTCTTTAGGATTTAATCTGGATTTATAAAATGGAAGACGAAATTTACGACATTTACGAACCGCGCAAAATTAATAAAGAAAAGAACAATTATATCGTACATATTGGATTATTTGTTGTTACATTTCTTACAACTCTAATTGCTGGTATGGAATGGACAACGGGTTCAATGGGACCTTATGAGATGACCGAAATATCGAAGGGACTTCCTTATGCGGCTTCGATTCTTTTCATTTTGGCGTCACATGAATTCGGGCACTATTTTGCCTCTGTCTATCACAATGTAAAAGCAACCCTTCCGTTTTTTATTCCATTTCCGCCGGTCCCAGGTTTCTTCAATTTCGGGACAATGGGTGCAGTTATTAAAACAAAGTCGCCAATTCCCGATAACAAAGCAATGTTTGATATCGGCGTGGCTGGACCTCTTGCCGGTTTTGTGGCGTGTCTGATTGTGCTGATCTATGGTTATACGCACCTGCCTCCTGTCGAATATCTTTTATCAATACACCCAGACTATTTTTCGCCTGATTATGGGAAGGATGCAGTCAATCTAGAATTCGGTTCGACTTTGTTGTTCGAGTTACTGAAAGCAATTTTTGCCAAACCGGGAAATTTTATTCCACCGATGAGCGAAATTTATCATTATCCTTACCTGTGCGTAGGTTGGTTCGGTTTATTCGTAACAGCAATGAATCTGATTCCTGTCGGGCAACTCGATGGGGGACATATCATTTATTCAATGTTTGGCACCAGAATACATGAAGCTATTGCCAGCATTTCGATGTCGTTACTGATTATTTTAGGTGTCTTAGGAATATTGGACTCGACGCTTGCCCTGAATCTTAAGATTGGCTGGTCAGGCTGGCTTTTTTGGGCCTTGATTCTTTATTTTATAATAAAAGTTAAACATCCTCCCGTTCCTTATTTTACCAGGCTTGGCAAGGGCAGGATGATACTCGGCTATATCGCAATTTTGATATTCATACTTTCTTTTTCACCAACTCCGTTTATTATTAGTTTTTAACTCTACTTGACTATTAGAGAGAAGTATTCTATTTTTGGTTCAAAAAAGAGAGAAAAGGTTATAGAAAAACTGTTACTCTAAATTTCGTAAATAGATACTTAAGAGGTAATTTCTATGACCTTTTCTTTTTTTCACATTAAGTTGTATCCTCTTTTAATTATTCTTGTACTTTCATTATTTACTGCCTGTGAAGACGAAATACCTACTGGAGTAATTGAATCATCCCGTAATAGTTTAGTCATAAAAAAAATTATAGTATCTGACTGGTTTGCCTACTCGCCAAACGATTCGCTTTTTAAATTTCAAGTCGAAATTAACAATTCGGATTTTATAAAAGAATTCTGGGTGCAATTAAGGTTGGCTGACGGTTCAGAAACCTTAATTGAGTATATGGCTTTAAAAGACGATGGCGACCTTACAGGTTCAGGAGATATTTCTGCGGGTGACAATATTTTTTCGGTATTATTGCCCATGAGTAAACAGTTTCCCTCAGGGAAATATGTTATTGAAGGATTTGTATTAGAGAAAAACGAGGCGTCTCTTGATGCAAAAAAAGTCTTTGCCTTCTACCTCGACTATAACAGTGAAAGCGAAAATTATTCTCCTGAGATTACCGAAGTTATTGTCCCTTCATCTGGAAGCGTGAATCAACGTATCACTTTATCTGTAAAGGTTTCCGATCCGAATGGATTGAATGATATTATTGAAGTTTACTACGAGTTGTATCGTCCGGATGAAACTCAAGTAAAAAACAGTCAGGGTATTTCAAAATTTCCGATGTTCGACGACGGGAACAGCAGCAAAAACGGAGATGCAAACGCAGGGGACGGTGTTTATACGGTTTTTATTCGTTTCCCGGAAGGACAACCTTTAGGTAAGTGGAGGTTTGTATTTAGTGCACGCGATAGGTCTGGTGCAATTAGTAAACCTGTTGAATTCTATTTCATTCTCAATTAAGCTTTAGGTGCAAAATGTTTTTTAATCTAAGAAGTAAGAAATATAGTATGGTGATATTATTAATTATTATGGTGTGCATGAGTAAAATTATCGAGGCTCAACAGTTTTCATTTACATATAAACTTGAGAATATTATATCACAAGCGCAGGGCAGCAATGAAGTGGAAAAGATATTGATTATTAACGATACAATATGGCTCGCCACTTCAAAAGGATTGAGTAAGTCGGAAGATTATGGTAAAACATGGATTAATTACTATCGTCATGAATCTTTCGGGGAAGAAGGGATCTCAGCCATAGCATATCATAATGGTACAATCTGGGCCGCCACGTGGCATCTCGAAGATGCTGCTGGTTCATCCGTACCTTATGGTACAGGGCTTAGATATTCACAAGATGGAGGCAAATCGTGGGTTACTGTAGAACAACCTGTTGATGCCCCGAGCGATTCGTCGATTATCTATGGAATTAATACTTTGAGAGCGCTGCCAGTAACTGTAGCACACAATAATTTTGTGTATGATATTGCTTTTACTGGTGATATTATTTGGATAGCATGTTTTGCCGGAGGCCTGCGTAAATCCGAAGATATGGGAAAAACCTGGACGCGAGTGGTTCTTCCACCGGATTATCTCGATTCAATTAAACCAACTGACCAGCTCAATTTTTCGTTACAGCCAGTGGCAGGTAAATTCGGCAGCGAGTCGTATCTGAATCATAGAGTTTTTTCGTTACTTGCAATTGACGATTCGACACTATTTGTCGGTACTGCTGGAGGAATAAACAAAACTACAGACGGCGGTGTAAGCTGGAAAAAATTTAACCATACTAATCAGAACAATCCAATTAGTGGGAATTTCATTCTCGAATTGTCACACAATACTGCAGATAATTCAATTTGGGCTGCCACATGGCGTGCTGAAGGTAGTTCAGAATATTACGGACTGAGCGTCTCCTTCGATGGACAGAAAAATTGGGAGACTTATCTCGTAGATCAGAAAGTCCTTGGAATTGATTTTAAGTATTATGACGACGGCACCTACGACGTATTCGCAGCCACAGAAGATGGATTATTCAGATCGAATGACCGACTTAATTACTGGATAGCAGCGCCGAGAATTTATGATAGCAATTCTGGCGTCGGTACGAATTATGTAACTCGCCGTTTCCGCTGTGTCAAGGTTTATCAAAAGAGTAATTATACCGATGTATGGATTGGTTCTCTCGATGGATTAATCAGATTTAACGATATCAATAATAATTGGGAAGGCAATTGGAAGGTTTTTCTGGCTTCAGAAAAGCTTGAATCCAACAACTCGTCCTATGCATTCCCGAATCCTTTTTCGCCTGACAATGAAATCGTCCGAATCAAATATAACTTGACCAAACCTGCCGAAGTTACAATTCGGATTTTTGATTTCGGAATGAATTTAGTCAAAACGGTAATTCAAAACGCTCACAGAAATTTGCAGGGCGATCAATTTGAAGTCTGGAATGGAAGAGATGAAGCGGGAAACTTTGTACCCAACGGCGTCTATTTTTACAGGATTGATAAAGGAGATGATAGCGAACCTCTCTTTGGAAAAATTATGGTACTCAGATAAAAAGTTAAGAGAGAAAAATGAAAAAAAATAAATTAATCTTGGTTGCAATTCTTTTTCTAACTACAAGTCTATCTGCTCAATACTCGGCGCTTAACAGCAAAGCGGGTAGCTTTAGCCGTCTTGGATTTGGCGCAAGAGGTATGGGGATGGGAAATGCAATGTCTTCTGTAACAACTGGTAATTTAACTGCTTATTATAATCCTGCTGTTTCGGTTTTTCAGGAAAGCAGTTTATTTCAGGCTTCATACTCATTCCTTTCTTTAGATCGCTCGTTAAATTTTATCGGATTTACTAAAAAATTCGGTTTGGGAAAAATTGTATCACCCGAAGGAAAAGAAAAATTCAGATCTTATGCCGGCCTTAGTATTGGCCTTATAAACGCTGGAGTTTCAGATATAGATGTGAGGGACGATGCCGGTGAGAAAATCAAAAGCATTTCAACATCCGAAAATCAATTCTTTGTTGCAGTTGCGAATAGATTCTCGGAAAAATTAGCTTTGGGCGTCGCATTTAAATTCTATTACTTTAGTTTATATGAAAACATGACTGCTACATCAGTTGGAATTGACGTAGGCGCTATTTATTCTTTAACAAAAGAAATGAATTTGTCGCTTGTTATTTCCGATTTGAACGCTTCATATAAATGGGACTCGTCAAACATTTATGGAGAGAGTGGTAGAAATACTACCGATAAATTTCCGCTAATTAAAAAAATGGGATTATCCTATAAACTTGACAAACCCAATTTGCTGCTTGCAGTTGAATGGCAGGGTAGCAATGTCGGTTCGAACATTTTACGTGGCGGTATCGAATATGAACCAATTGACAATTTGCACTTAAGAGGAGGTCTCGACAGATTTGAAATTTCCGAAGATGATATTCCTGTGCGTCCTTCATTGGGTTTTTCGTATCTTTACGGCATGAAAAATCTAAATCTGGGTATCAATTATGCATTTGTCGTTGAACCGTACTCAACTTCAGACCAACACATTATAGGAATTAATATACTTTTCTAATATGAAAAAAATAATTTTTTTATTATTCGTTGCATGGGGAATTATCTCAGGGCAGTCTTCACAATCGACAGGACTTTCAATTTTAAAGAACGGCGTCGGTTCGAGAATTATTGCAATGGGTGAATTGGGAGTTGCCCAGACTGATATTTATGATTTTGTGTATAATCCATCATTGCTCAGTCTCGATAAATCTACTTCTTTTTCATTTACACATAATACAAGGTTCAATGATATCGGTACTCAATATTTCCTATCGAAACTTAATTTATGGGGTATACCTGTTGGACTGACATTTGCATCTACTTCAATCGATGATATTGAAATAAGAACGCGTCCAGGTGAAGCGGATGCGACATTCAATGCCAACTATTTTTATGGCGGTGTTTCATTCTCGGGCAAAATATACAGTTCGTTCTTTGCAGGAGCCACGGTAAAATTTGTTTATGAAAATCTTTATACCGACGACGCTTCTGGCTTGGCTTACGATCTTGGCTTTTCTTATTCCGGTTTCGCAGATAATTTATTAGTTGGACTTTCAATTAGAAATCTCGGTAAAATGAATAATCTAAGGTACGAAGCTTCCGACCTGCCTTCTGAAGTCAGAATTGGAGCTTCTTATAAATTATTTTTCAATAACATAAATATTCTATTTAGCGCCGGCACGCAGAAATATTTTTACGGAGATAATTTACATCTGCACGGCGGGTTTGAAATTGATTACTCGAACACACTTTTTTTGAGAGCAGGTTATATGTCGGGATATTATTCAAAAACATTATCAGCAGGTTTTGGTGTTAAATGGAAAAATATAAATCTCGACTACGCATTTCAACCGTATCAATATAACCTGGGTGATTCACATTCCTTTAGTATATCATATTCATTCAGATAAAAAAATGGTCGCTTATGGAAATTATCCGTTATACAGAAGAATGGAAAGAAGAATGGGACAATTTCGTACTGGAATCGAATAACGGTACGATGTTCCATATGCAAAAATTTCTCGACTATCACGAAGCCGGCAAATTTAAATTCGATCATCTTATTTTTGTTGAAAAGGGGAATATCATCGCTCTTCTTCCAGGATCGATTATCGACGGCTTATTTGAATCGCCTATTGGTGCAAGTTACGGCTCGATTGTTACAAAAGATATTACTTTTGCTAAAGCGATGGAAATAGTAGAAACTTTGATCAATTATGGTAGAAAAAACGGTATTAAAGAATTTATGCTAACCGCTGCTCCTATGATTTATGAAGAATATCCAAATCAAAGCCTGGACTATGCTATGTTATGGCAGGGTTTTTCGTATAAACTTCATTACATCTCGAGCGCTATTAAACTTGACCCTAATAGGGACATAATTGAAAGGTTTTCGCCCACGATCAGAAGGAACATCAGAAAAACTTTTCGCGATTTCAAATTGCGCGTGGAAGTTAACGACAATTACGACGAATTTTACCCAATTCTGCTGGAAAACAAAGCCCGGCATGGTGTTAAACCGACACATTCTCTTAGGGATTTGTACAGGCTAAAGGAATTACTGCCCGATTATTTGAAACTTTTCATGGTTTACGACGGCGATAACCCAATCGGTGGATCGTTGATGTTTTATCCCAACAAAAATGTGGCTCTCTGTTTTTACAATATGTTGAAATATGAATACGCACACTTAAAACCAATACAGAGAGTTATGTATGAAGTGGTTAAAGATGCTACCGAAAGAGGATTTAAATATGTCGACATCGGCGTTTCGCAGGATACAAAGGCAGACAATCCAATGACACCCAGCATGAGTTTGATTGAATTCAAAGAAAAGTTCGATGCCAAAGCCATTATGCGCAACACTCTCTACATTAAGCTCTAAACGACATGAAAATATGTATTGCATTTCTGGGCAATTACAAACATGACTCGAGAATCACCAATCTCTCCAGCTCACTCAGATCTGAAGGGCATCATGTCGATATTATTTCATTTGATTGGTTCGGAATTGAAAGCGATATTATCAGAAATGATGCTGTCATATTTAAATTGCACAGAGGCGAAAACCGTCTTCTCTTTTATTTCGATTTTGCAATCAAATTATTAAGCAAACTTTTTTCCACACACGCAGATATTTATTTTGCTGAAGATATTTACACGTTACCCTTTGTTTATTGGGCTGCACGTTTGAGAAACTCAAAGGTCTATTATAACAGCAGGGAACTCTATCCTTTTATTGGAGGATTGACAAAACGTCCCATCCTTCAATGGATCATAAGACAAATAGAAAAATTTTTCATCAAAAAAGTTGACCTTGTACTGACCACGGGAGAACTCGATTCGGAATTCCTTCATAATTATTATGGGATTTCAAATACGCTTGTAATTAGAAACATCCCTCTCTACAAAAAACCCGACAGGAAAATAGAGATTAAAAAATTATATAACATCCCTAAAGAAAACATGATTATTTTGTACCAGGGCATGCTTTTGGACGGCAGAGGACTCGGTTATTTTATAAAAGAGCTGAGTAAACTTGATCGAGTAACACTACTTATTCTGGGTGAGGGGGAAAAGAAAGCATATTTTAAAAGACTTGCTGAAGAATACTCCGTTGAGAATAAAATTATCTGGGGTGGTTTTATAGAACAAACTGATTTAATTAATTACACAGCTGCAGCCGATGCTGGACTTTGTTTGATTGAGAATATTAGTATCAGCTATTATCATGCTTTGCCAAACAAATTGTTTGAATATATTATGGCAGCACTGCCAGTGATTTGCAGCAATCTACCGCAGATGAAAAAAATTGTTACTCAATATCGTGTTGGAGAAATTGTCTATATTGAGAAAGGTGAATCGGTAGCAGATATTATTTATAAATGGCTCGATAATCCGCCGCTTCTCCATGATTACAGAAAAAATTGCCTGAGGGCAGCCGAAGAATTAAATTGGCAAAGAGAGTACGAACAAGTTCGTG
Organism: Melioribacter sulfuriphilus; assembly: GCF_052656625.1. Classification (NCBI taxonomy): domain Bacteria; kingdom Pseudomonadati; phylum Ignavibacteriota; class Ignavibacteria; order Ignavibacteriales; family Melioribacteraceae; genus Melioribacter; species Melioribacter sulfuriphilus. The sequence continues at coordinate 253,409 of NZ_JBQXXK010000001.1, forward strand.
GAAAGCTATTCGGTGAAGAAAAATAAAAATAAACGGATTCTTATTGTTCGACCCGATAGAATCGGTGATGTAGTATTATCGACGTCTCTGCCGCGTGAAATTAAAAAAAAATACCGGAACAGTTTTGTTGCAGTTATGATTCGGGATTATGCGAAAGATGTTTACCTGAATAATCCCTTCGTAGATGAAATAATTACCTATAATCCAGCAAATTCATTTTTTAATACAATTAAGGAAATTAGGAGATACCGGTTTACTGACGCTCTAATGCTTTTGCCAGATGAAAGGATTAATTACTTATTATTTCTTGCAGGAATACCTTATAGAGTTGGAGTCGGGCATAAATTATTCCAGTTACTGACATTTACTCGTTTTGTAGACAGAAAAAAATATAATCCACTCAGGCACGAAGCCGACTATTCGCTTGATTTAGCACGTAAAATTGGAGTCGAAAGCACCGATTATACTCCGGAAATTTATTTAACAGAAAAAGAGCTGAAAATATCGGCGAGGAGACGTACTGAATTTTTAAATCAAAAAAAATTTTTAGTAGGGATTAACTCTACAAGTGGGGGTTCGGCACCTAATTGGCGAAGTGAGCAATATTTTAGTCTAATTGAATTATTGAGGACTAACGATGAAATAAGAGTGGTAGTAACGGATTTGAAACCTCCTGAAATTTTATCTGGCTTTGAAGATGTAGTTTACCCGAATCTCAATAGCAGTTTGCGTAATTCAATAATCAACTTCAGTACGCTCGATTTGCTTGTGTCTGCAAGCACTGGTCCGATGCATTTATGTGCAGCATTAAAAGTAAAAACATTATCGTTATTTTGTCCCATGACTGCTTGTTCGCCTCAACTTTGGGGCCCTTTGGGAAATATTCATAAAATAATCTTGCCAGAAAAAAGTTACTGTCAGCAGCAATGCCCGGGTGATCCAAAAAAATGTGAATATAAAGATTCTGAATTTGTGAGGCCCGAGAGGATTTACAGAGAGATAATAGAAATGCTAAATAGAGAATAATTTTTTATATTTGTGCTCCAATTTTGCCAGGCCCTGATTGGCAGGTTAATACCCAACCCCGCCAGGTCCGGAAGGAAGCAACGGTAAGTATCTAACCTGGGTGGTCAGCGGCTTGGCTTTTTTTATTTTAAATTTTTTGTCGAATTTCATTTTCTTATTGTTGCTAATTAAAATAATTCTTCGTAATATTGAAACGGTTTAATTATGTTTGAAATGATAAGACTTTCTACCAAATAGGGTTATTTGTCATCGAAATAATTTGTTAGTACAACTTTTTCGTTTAGTAATCAGGTTCTAAAACACTTAATACTAATACAGGAAGTTAGGAATGGAAAAGTCAGCTCACACCGCCAAACCAGAATCTGAAGTCTTATACGACTACAAAAATCCTGAATTATCCCCAGATGAAAGAGCCGAAGATTTATTAAAGAGAATGACTCTCGAAGAAAAAGTGGCGCAGATGTTATGTATCTGGGAAGATAAAAAGACGATCCTTTTTGACCAGGAGGGTAATTTTAGCTTAGATAAGTTAAGAGAGAATCTAAAAAATGGCATAGGTCAAATTGCACGGTTGAGCGATACAGACGGGGGGCTCAACCCGTATCAAATGGTCGAATATGCAAATGCTATACAGAAATTTTTAGTAGAAGAAACACGACTGGGCATACCTGTAATATTCCACGAAGAATGTTTGCACGGACTTGCAGCAAAAGATGCCACAAGCTATCCAGTTCCAATTGGGCTTGCTGCAACTTTCAATGTTGAATTAATTGAAAAAATATTTTCTGCAATAGCAGAAGATGCTCGTACACGTGGAGCTCATCAGGCCTTAACCCCGGTTGTTGACGTTGTCAGAGATCCACGTTGGGGAAGAGTTGAAGAAACATTTGGTGAGGATACTTACCTTGTTTCACAAATGGGGATTGCTTCGGTTAAAGGTTTACAGGGCGATGGTTCATTAAAGAATAACAATAAAGTTATTGCCACTCTCAAGCATTTTGCAGCTCATGGCCAACCGGAATCTGGTACCAACTGTGCGCCTGCAAACTTTTCCGAACGTTTTCTTAGGGATACTTTTCTTATGCCGTTTAAAGAAGCAATCAACAAAGCTGGTGTAATCAGTGTTATGGCTTCTTATAATGAAATTGACGGTATTCCCTCACATGCAAATAAATGGTTGTTAAGGAAAGTATTACGTGACGAATGGGGATTCAAAGGATTTGTTGTATCGGATTATTATGCAATAACCGAATTGTTTCATAGAGAAGAAACCGTTAGTCATGGTGTGGCTGCCAATAAAGTTGAAGCTGCAAAATTAGCAGTTGAAGCTGGGGTAAATATCGAGTTTCCAAATCCAGATTGCTATCCAAATTTAACGGAGATGGTGAACAAAGGATTAGTGTATGAATCGGACATCGACGCGCTGGTTTTACCGATGCTCAAGTATAAATTTAAGCTGGGCTTGTTTGATAATCCATACATTGAAGTTGAACCAGGTCAATTTGAAAAAAAACTGGAAGCCGACAGAGAACTTGCTTTGCAAGCTGCAAGAGAGACAATTACTCTTCTAAAAAATGAAGGTAATCTTCTTCCTTTAAGGAATTTCAAAAAAATAGCTGTTATTGGTCCAAATGCCGATAGAATGCTTTTGGGGGGATATCATGGTACTCCGAAATATTATACTTCGGTTTATCAGGGTATCAAAGAAAAAGTCGGCAACAAAGGGGAAGTCTTTTACAGCGAAGGTTGCAAAATTACGGTCGGTGGATCATGGAACGAAGACGAGGTATTATTGCCAGATCCGGCTGAAAATGAACAGTTAATTAATCAGGCGGTTGCCGTTGCTCAAAAATCCGATGTCGCTGTGCTGGTTCTGGGGGGAAACGAACAGACATCACGCGAAGCATGGAATAAAAATCATCTTGGCGACCGCCCTTCGCTTGAACTGGTTGGCAGCCAAAATAAATTGGTTGAAGAAATTTTGAAAACCGGTAAGCCTGTTGTCGTACTCCTCTTTAATGGCAGACCGAATTCGATCGGATTTATCAAGGATAATGTCCCTGCAATCCTGGAATGCTGGTATCTTGGACAGGAGACCGGCAATGCCGTGGCTGATGTATTGTTCGGAGAGTATAATCCAAGTGGTAAATTACCAGTTTCAATTCCGAGATCTGCTGGTCATATTCCAGCACATTATAGTCATAAGCCTTCGGCAAGAAGAGGTTACCTTTTCGACGATGTTTCTCCACTCTTTGCATTCGGTTACGGCTTGAGTTATACAAAATTTAGTTTCGCTAACCTGAAACTGAGCAAAGATGTTATATCAGCTGATGAAAAAGTAAACGTGTCAGTTGATGTTAAGAATGAAGGACAATTACCAGGAGAAGAAGTAGTTCAACTTTATATAAGAGATAAAGTCAGCTCCGTTACCCGACCTGTAAAAGAATTAAAAGGATTCAAAAAAATTAAACTCGACCCTGGTCATACTACTACTGTAATATTTGAATTATTACCTGAAAATCTGGCGTTTACAAATGTTGATATGAAATTTGTAGTTGAGCCCGGAGAATTCGAAATAATGGTAGGCAATTCTTCGCGTAACGAAGATTTAATAAAAACAATTTTAACGGTCAAATGAAAATAAAAAGAGTTTTGTCCTAAACTTTAGCCGGTTTATTTCGGTAAAGTGATTGGACGCAGAGTATGACAATAAATACTATATTATATAACTGTTGTGGGGGGACATACAACAGGGAGGAAAATTGTCGCATGTCTCCCAATTTTTTAAATATGACCATCTTAGAACTTAATCCAATCCAGAATAATATTCTTTCCTTAATAAAATCACTTAAGAGGTAGCTGTGGAAAACAATAAGAAATATTTGTCTCTAAAGGAAAAAATTGGTTATAGTCTCGGAGATACCGCTTCCAACCTCTATTTCCAGACTTTTATGTTGTTTTTGATGTATTTCTATACTGACGTATATGGATTACCTGCCGCTACTGTGGGCACAATATTTTTAATTACGCGAATTTGGGATACAATTAATGATCCGATTATGGGTACTATAGCAGACCGTACGAATACGCGCTGGGGCAAGTTCAGACCTTATCTAATTTGGGCTTCAATTCCTTTTGGAATTTTAGGTGTACTTACATTTACAACTCCAAATTTTGATCCTACTGGAAAACTCGTTTATGCTTTTGTTACTTATAACCTGTTGATGATGGCATATACGGCGGTCAATGTTCCATATTCGGCGTTAATGGCAGTCATAACTCCAAATTCGATGGAAAGAACCGAGCTATCGTCTTTCCGATTTGTCGCTGCTTTCGTCGGAGGACTTATTGTACAGGCTTCTGTTCTTGCCCTCGTCAAATACTTTGGTGGCAATAACGAAGCTTTAGGTTGGCAATGGACAATGGGAGTGCTTTCTATCCTTGCCATTTTGTTATTCTTTACTACTTTCATTACTACAAAAGAACGCGTTTACCCACCGAAAGAACAAAAGAGTGATTTCAAACAGGATTTAAAGGATCTGATTTCTAACAGGCCATGGTTATTGATAGCAGGCGCCACAGTTTTCCAATTGATTTTTATTGTCGTCAGAAATTCTACCATTATGTACTACTTCAAATATTATATTCTCGACCGGAAGCTAAATTTACTTGGTACTACTTATGAACTTTCTTACGAATTATTATCGTCATCGTTTATGCTTTCAGGTACAATTGTAACGATTATTGGCGCAATATTGACGAAATGGTTTGCCAAAAAATTCGACAAGAAAAATACCTATACATTTTTCCTTTTAGGCAGTGCAATTTTCAGCGCCGCAATATTTCTGGTTCCACCAGATGCAATTATATTGCTCTTTCTGCTGAACTTGATCTTATCGTTTTTCTTCGGTCCGGTGTCTGTACTTCAATGGGCGCTTTATACAGACACTGCTGATTATTCTGAATGGAAAAATAAACGAAGAGCCACTGGATTAATAATGGCAGCTTCCCTTTTTTCGTTGAAGCTTGGATTAACTCTGGGAGGAGCAATTGTAGGATGGCTACTTGCATATTACGGATTTGTAGCAAATCAGGTACAAACAGCCGAGACAATTACAGGAATTAAACTGTTAATGACAGTCTATCCTGCAATTGCGGGCGTAATTGGAAGTTTACTGATGATTAAATATCCTCTGAATAATAAAATGATGTCTGAAATAGAAGTGGAATTAGAGGGCAGACGTTCTAATGAATTGGCAACTAATTAATTAAATAAATATTGGAGGCGGGTATGACTCTCGATATACCAATTAAAAAGATTTTTATAACTCTGGTTCTACTCATCTTTACAATTAGTATTCCTCTCAATGCCCAGGGAAAAGGTAGTTTGAGAGGCACGGTTTACGATAAAGAAACAAATGAAACTTTACCTGGTGCAAATGTCCTCGTTAAAGGGACAACTCTGGGCGCTGCTTGCAATTTGGACGGAGAATACCTAATAAGAAATATTCCCGCGGGTCGTCATACAATTATTGTCAGTTATATAGGATACGAACCCGATAGTGTTGTTGTAGATATTCCCGTTGGCAAGACTCTTGCGCAAAATTTTTATCTCGAAATAACTGCTATCGAAGGGCAGGACATAATTATTACTGCTCAGGCACAGGGACAATTAGAAGCTATCAACCAGCAATTAACTTCTGATAAAATTGCAAATATTGTCTCAGAAGCAAGGATTCAGGAATTGCCCGACTTTAATGCTGCAGCTGCACTCAGTCGACTCCCTGGTATCTCAACTCAAAAAAGCTCGGGTGAGGATAGCAAAATAGTTATTCGTGGACTTTCACCGAAGTACAACTCGATAGAAGTGGAAGGTGTGAAATTATCTGCCACAGGTAGTTCGTCAATCGGTATCACATCAGATCCATACGTAGCAACGGGCGGATTAAACAACGACCGCAGCGTTGACCTGACTATGATTTCACCTTATATGATCAGAATGATTGCAGTTTATAAATCTTTAACACCCGATATGAATGCTAATTCAATCGGTGGTACTGTCAATATGGAATTGAGAGAGGCACCGGCCGGTTTGCATTGGAATTTACTTTATCAGCAGGGCTATACTGCAAAAAGTAATACGTATGGAAATTTCCGCGCTGTAGCATCGGCAAGCAATCGATTCTTCAACGACAAGCTTGGAGTTTATGCATTGGTTAACGCAGAATCCTATGATCGGGATGCTGACAATATGGATGCTGGTTACGCACTTGCCGCCGAAGAAGTTCAAATTGACCCAACTACAGGCTATCGTCCCGTAAAAGTTACTTCAGTTACATTTAACCGTCATATTGAAACGAGAAAACGTTTTGGAGCTAATTTAATAATGGATTATACCCTGCCAGGTGGATCGATAAAATTTGTTAATATGTTTGCTCGCTTAAATTCAGATTATACCGACAACAGGCAAACAATTAATTACGACAATGGCAGAATGGAATGGCAGTTAAGATTAGGCGACAATACTGTCGACCAGCGCATGCACTCTATCAAACTCGATTACGATTTCGGCTTTATGACAGCTGATCTATCAGCCAATTATACTTCGGCAAACAATGTGTTAGATAAATCTCCTGTAATCAATTTTAACCAGACCGATGCGCTTCAAGGAGGTATTAAAAGGGACAATGTAAAACCAGAAGACTTGACATACTTGCTTACAGCTTACAAGGGTTCAGATGAAGTTGTATTGAGAAGTGCAAATCTTTTCAGTAATAATTATCTTGAAGAAAAATTCTCGTATAAAGCCGATTTTGAAATTCCATTTAGTTTTGGAAAATCACTCAGCGGTTTCTTTAAGTTTGGTGGACAGATTAACAATCAATACAACCGTACAGATCAGGAAGCACCTTACCTTGGATTCAATGGCAGCGCAAATTCTACTGACAATGATATCCAGTCAAAATTAATGCGAACCATTAAAGACCAATTCGGCATTTCAACTAACGACAGAGGTGAACTGGTTGGTACTTCGTTTATAAATAATGACAGCAAACTTTATGATCCTTTCCTCGACAATAAATATGGTTCCATCTACTATGTAGCAAATCCAGGCATACTCATCGATATTTTGAATTATATTATTGGCAATCCTCAATTCGATGCTTCAAATAAGGAGTACAGCACTGGTGCACAAGGTGGATGGTATGATGGACCATTCCAGCAGCTTACGAACGATTACAGATATAATGAAGATTATTATGCAACATACGGTATGTTTAAAGTTAATTTCTGGAAATTTATGGTTATCGCAGGTGCCCGTTATGAAAAAGTTAACACCAAATATTTTGCTTACAATGCAAGAGACGTACGCAATGCTCAGGCGCAGATTATGTATGATACAACAGACCACAAATCAAATGAATTTTTACTACCGATGGGACAAATTAAATTCTCGCCCACAAAATGGCTCGACATTCGATACGCATATACTCAAACATTATCGAGACCGGATTATCATTTAATTAGTCCTAAATTTACAATTACACAAAATAATACTATCTATACAGGAAATCCTGAACTCAAGCCTGCACAGGCTTATAATCATGATCTCAGTTTTACTTTCCATGCAAATGAAATTGGTCTTTTATCAATTGGAGCTTTTTATAAAACAATTGAAAACTTCGTTTATAACGCAAGTTATCAGCTCGATGCTGCCGAAGGAGCTGGCATCGACTCTTTACCACGTTATCAAATTGTACGAGATGGAGCTTATGTAGTTACACCTGTAGTTAATCCTACTACGGGGAAATCGAATGCGACAGTTTTCAGACCATTGAATAATCCCTTTGATGCTACTGTTAAAGGACTTGAATTCGATTTACAGCATAATTTCTGGTACCTTCCTTCGCCATTTAACAATATTGTATTTGGTATTAATTATGCTCGCATATCGTCTGAAACCCGCTATCCGTTCTTTGATGTGAAAGTTAAGGTTGTGGGAAGAGAGAGAATTCCTGTATTGGTTGATAGTTCATCGACAGGAAGATTACTGGATCAACCTAATCATGTTTTGAATGCTTATATTGGTTATGACTACAAAGATTTTTCAATCCGACTTTCATTTGTATACCAGGATCAAATTGCAACTGGTAACGGTGGAAGATATCCAGAAAACGATTCTTATTCTGACGATTATTTCAGGGTCGATTTGTCTGCACGACAAAAACTTCCATTCTTCAATTCTGAGTTATTCCTCGATTTCAGCAACCTCAATAATGCGAATACACAATCATTGCATAAATCAACCGGCGGTTTCAGAAATATTCAGAATTATGGTCTTACGGCTAATGTCGGTATAAGGCTGAGATATTAGTAAATAACTTTATCATAAAAAAGGAGAAGCTATGAAGAAAATAATTATACTTTCATTGTTGGTGTTTTTTAGTGCTGCACTCTTTGCTCAAAAAGATACCGTTGTTGTCCCAGGATATTACGAAGCGCAGCAATACGGTACTTTAAATGATGCAATTGAGAAGGCAATTAACGAAGGAACCATCAACAATACGGTCTTCAAATTGAATCCATACGAGGTATATGTTCTAAGCCGTAGTATTTTTTTGGATAAGGGACAAAACCTCGAGATAGTTGCTCCCAAACCGGGGAATACTCAGGAATCTGCTCCTCCCCAGATTGTATGGACAGAGGAGGGAATCGACAGAGCTTACCTTATTCAGAGTTATGGGGATATAGTAATGAAAAATGTCTGGGTAAGGTATGCAGACTTTCTTGGTAATAAAGTAAGCAGTTCGATTGTATTTGAAAACCAGGAAGATGCGAACGACCCAGAAGTTGGAATATTCGATGGTTGTATCTTTGACTATGCCGGTATTGGCGCAGAAGCTGGAGGTGCTATAACTGTTAAGGCTAACCATTTCGTGGGGAAATTTTACAACTCATACTGGAGAAATAATTCAGATAACCACTTCAGATATTATGGCCGTGCAATTTCATTCCCATATCAGAGCTCGGGCTGGCATTATGATACGTTGTTGTTTGAAAACTGTTCGTTTACAAACCTGAGCCGAATTATTATGCAGGAAGGGAATGAATACAGTGACAATGTTTACATTAACCACTGTACACTTCTAAATTCAGTTGAATGGGTTTTCCAATCTGCTGGCTGGTTAAGAAATGCAGCTATTACAAATTCGTTGTTTGTTAATCCCATGATGATTGGATACAGAGCAGTCGACGTTTGTCCGGAAGGAATGACATATGATGACTTTAAAAACGGATTGTGTAATTCCCCGGGTGGTGGTTTAATTAACGGTCTTACTCCTGTTGATTCGTTCGGATTTGCAGTTGATTTTACCGACTTCGACAGGAAATTATTTATCGGGAACGTTGCATACTTGTATCAGGATTTTTATCTAAAATGGTTTACAGAAGCTCCATCTGCTAAAGAAAGAATTCGAAATAGAGAGTCCGATCTGATTTATAATCCTTCACCAATGCTGGGACAGGATGAAATTGATTTTATCGACTCTGTTGATGCCGAAGGTAATAAAGTTTTCAAAACAATGAATGTAGATTGGGAAACAATTTATTCTGAGGATCCACAGTTTATTGAACCAGCTACAAACCAGGAAGCACTGCTTACATTCATGGATTACAAATGGAGCAATAATGCAGATATTGACTGGTCATATCGACCTGATGCAGGTTTCAATCAGACATGGCCGCTGCCAGAAAACTTAGCTTATACAAACGAAAAATATAAAACTGCTGCAATGGGTGGTTTCCCCTTAGGCGATCTGAACTGGTTCCCGGATATAAAACCTGCATGGGAAGCTCAACGCGATCAGGAATGGAAGATAATTAATAATTGGTTAAATTATGGTTCACCCAATCCAGTTAGTGTTCGTGAACTTAATGGCAAAGTTCCTACTGAATATAGACTGAAACAAAATTATCCCAATCCATTTAATCCAACTACAAATATCGAATACTCTGTTCCTAAAGAAGGATATGTATCGATCAAGATATTTAATGTGCTTGGTCAGCAAATTGCAACTTTATTCGAAGGTAATCAGAAAGCTGGCAATTACGTAATAACATTCGATGCATCAAATTTGCCCAGCGGTGTTTATCTGTATAGCTTAGAAACTGATAATATTACATTGACTAAAAAATTAATGTTAATGAAATAATTAATTACCGTATTCGTCAGGTAAATTTCTGACGAATACGGTTTTAATGAATGGGGTGATTGTTAATTGGTTACAAATAAATTCAACACAAAATAGGGAGGTGGAGTCGTGTTAAAAAATCTAAAACTTGTTTTATTATTGGTTGTATGGATAACGTCCGGGCTGATGGCTCAGGAAGTTGTCCTCTCAGACGAATTTGATAATGGCGACGGTATGTGGAACAGTGGCTGGATCGATCAGGCTTCTGCTACCGTAACGTTTTCAATCGACAATACCGGAAAACTTTCCGGTGCAAATTCCTACAAAGCTGAAATTGTTAAAGGCGGTGTAGAAATGTGGCGCATTCAGCGTGTGGCTAATTTGCCATTGCTACCCGGTTATCAATATACTCTATCTTTTATGGCTGTTGCCACTAAGAATACCGCAATTAATGCTCTCTTCGAAATTCAAGGATCTCCTTATACTAAGCGCCTTGATGATACTGCTTATGTAACTACTACTCCTCAAACTTTTACCTTTACAATGGTTTCAAATGAAAGTGTACCCACTAATCAAGTTAAGTTTATGTTCGGAGGTGCACAAAATAACAACAGTACTATCTGGATTGACAATATAGTTGTTACCCGTACAGCCGATCCCGATTTAGTAACACTCTGGGGTTCAACTCCCAGCCGTGGAGCAGGTTGGCCAATTCTCAATAGAGAAGATACCCCTGCAGGAGAAGGTGCTATGGGAGCTGACGGCCCACCACCAACATGGGCAACAATTAGAGGCGGATTTGGAAAAGTACTCGAAGCAAGTTTAGATCAAGCTGTAGTTGTAACAGGTAAGTTTGAATATGTTGGAGATGGACCCGGTGCGAGCTACATCGGTTTGCGATATGCATTAACATATTGGGACAACGAAGGTGAATTAGCTAATCGATTTACCGATTCAGCAAGATGGACTGGAACCGGTGTTCATTACGGATACGAATTTACTCCTCGTTCAGGAACCACCGATATGGCTAACGGTGCAGGAGGAGCAGGAACTGTATGGACAGTTAATGGCGGCAGTGGGTGGAACAGTACCTGGAGTAACAACGGGAAACCGATTGCAGCCGTTGAACAGAAGCCTCTTCGTGCCATTATTGAAGGCGGAGTCTATGACTTTGCTATTTCTGTACGACCTTTGGCAGACGGCACAAACGAAATCCGCTGGTATATGTATCATGTCGATAAAAAATACTGGTTCGGCGGCACTGTTATCGATTCTGCTAAGGTAAGTACTAAGTTCAATGGAATTTGTTTTGGTATTGGAGATGGAATTACAACAAATATGACCGCCTTTAAATTAACTGGCGTAAAAGCAAGATTAGGCTCACCCATAGAAGTTCCCGAAGCACCATGGCAGGCTTATTATCTTCAGGACTGGGGTACAACAGCTCAAGGAAAATATTGGAAGATTAGAAACGATGAAAATACTTTAGTAGGTGATGCATTAATTTCCGGTGATGGCTCTCCAATCAATGGAGCAGGTTGGGCAACCGTGCAGGGTGGTTTCGGGCAGGATCTCGAACTTAAAACAGACAAAGCTTTAATTGTAACCGGTGAACTGGAATTCGTAGGAACAGAGGGGGGCGGAAGCAGTTATACTCCAATACGTTATGCAATTACATATATGGAAAACGCTCAACTCGAAAATCCATTAACAGATTCAGCCGCTTGGGTTGGCGGTAAGTATTGGGGTTACGGTTTCCATCCACGTACCGGTGTAGGAACTATGTCAAATGGAGCCGGTGGTAGTGGAACTGTATGGACAATAAATAATGGTAACTGGAATAGTACGTGGAGCAATAATGGTAAAACAATTGCAGCTATTGAACAGGCTCCTCGAAATGCAGAAATTATCCCGGGTATTTATAAATTTGCTTTCTCATTAAGAAAAGTTGATGCCACCCATAATGAAATTAGATGGTATCTTATAGAAAAGAACAATAAATATTGGTTCGGTGGTAATATTATAGACACAGCCACAACAGATAAATTTAATAGTATCTGTTTCGGTGTCAATACTGGTGATTGGACTGAATTTAAAGTCCTTGCAGCAAAAGTAGATTATGGTGAACCGATAGTTGTTCCAGAAGCTCCGTGGCAACCGTTCTACGTTGAGTACTGGGGAACTACAAATCGTGGTAAAGGTTGGCCAATCCTCGTTGACTCAAATACTATCGTTGGCGATGCAGCTATGGGTGCAGATGGGCCACCTGCAACCTGGGCAACGATTAGAGGTGGATTCGGGACAACAATTGAAGCCACGACAAGCAAAGCAATTATCGTATCAGGACAATTTGAATATGTAGGCGATGGACCGGGTGAAAGTTACGTAGGATTACGTTATGCATTGACATATTGGGATAATGAAGGCCAATTAATAAATCGTTTTACACCTCAAGCTGAATGGACAGGTACTGGCGTCCATTACGGCTATGAATTTACTCCTCGTTCTGGAACTACCGATATGGCAAATGGAGCTGGTGGTGCTGGTACTATCTGGACAATTAATGGTGGTACAGGATGGAACAGCACCTGGAGCAATAATGGGGGTCCAATCGCTGCCATTGAACAGGCTCCGGCACGAGCTGTTATTGTAGGTGGTGTTTATGACTTTGCTATTTCTGTGCAACCATTACCAGACGGTACAAATGAAATTCGCTGGTACATGTACCATAAAGATAAAAAATATTGGTTCGGTGGTACTGTAATTGACACTGCTCAGGTTACTACTAAATTCAATGGTATCTGCTTTGGCATTGGTGATGGAATACAAACTGCAATGAAAGAGTTCAGATTAATTGCAGTAAAAGTTGATAAAGGAAATCCAATTACTGTTCCGGAAGCACCATGGCAGAAATTCTATGTAGGCGATTGGGGATTCATCGGCAAGAGAACCGGCGGCTGGACATTAGAACCGGTAGAATTAATTGGTAATGCAACTATGTCTGGAGCAAGAAAGCCATTTGGATGGGCTGCCCTAAGAGGTAAATTCCCGATAGATGTACAGGCTAAAGTCGACAAAGCTTTAGTAGTTACAGGAAAGATGGAACTTGTAGGTGGCGGTTTCGAAGGTTGGTCCTCACTAAGAATGGGATTGTTCTATCAGAATGCTGGAAAACTTGTTACTACAGAAAACGGAATGGAATGGAATGGCTCTGAATCTGGTGCATCGGGCTATCTGGTTATTCCACACAGTGGTGGCAACGATTTAACAGCATGGGGTGAAGGAAACGATCAAATGGGCACAGTAGGTGCAATTATTAACGGTACATGGCTCAATACTAACGAAGCAGGAGATTATGTTCTGGCAGATACACGTCAAAAACCTGCAGGTGCTGTCGCTACAGAAGGTATGTACAATTTTGCATTCTCAATTGCACCTAAAGAAAATGGAAATGTTGAATTCCGTTATTATATCTACAAGGAAGATGGTTCATATAAATTCGGTGGAATTGTAGTGGACGACAAAACGCCGATTTCAAAGATCAATAGCTTTAATATTGCACTAAATAATCTGGCAAGTGCAACAAAATTAAATCTCTATGATGTTTTGGTCGATCTGGGTGCTCCAATTGAAATTCCTGATTCCGTCGTCTCCGTAGAAACATTCTCTTCTACAATTCCGACAGATTATTCACTCGGACAAAATTACCCGAATCCTTTCAACCCAACAACCAACATCGAATTTGCATTGCCACAAAGTAGCGATGTTAAATTGGTTGTTTATGACGCTTTGGGCAAAGAAGTAGCTCAACTTGTTAACGGACACATGAATGCTGGTTATCACAGAGTTACTTTCAATGCTTCGAATCTCGCATCAGGCGTCTACTTCTACACAATCAAAGCTGGCGATTTCTATAGCGTGAAGAAGTTGATGCTAATTAAATAATTGCTCCATTTGGGGTCCTAAACAGCCCGCCATGAGCGGGCTGTTTATTATTATTTTCTGCTGAATTTATTAGTCGATAAGCAATTGATCATACTAGTAAACTACACATTACTTATAGGCTTCTACTTAAAGACGAGCGGGCTCTAATTTATTATGAAATCAAGTGTATACAAGATAGCATTATTGGCATTGCTGTTGGTAAGTAATTTTATTTTTTCTGAAAGCGAGACAGAAAATTTAAAATATGTAAGAGAAAAAATATTGCTCAATAACGATTGGAGATTTTATAAGTATGAAGCGATTGAAAATGCAGATAGTTTGATATATGATATACGACCTGCTATTAAAGAATACAAAGATGATAATCCTGCAGATGCGATTCCAACCGAAGCAGCTAAGATTGAATCGCCTAAGTCAGTCTTGAAGTTCTGGATATTACCTACGGGAAATGAATTCCTTTATGACAATTCGAAACATTATAAAAGACCAGACGGTAATCCAGGTAAAGATTTCCCCTTTGTACAGTTAAATTATGACGATAGTAATTGGGAAAAAATAAATTTACCCCACGATTGGGCAATTAAAGGGCCATTTCTGGAAGGGGAGGACGCCGAAGTTGGAGGCGGCATGGGGCGTTTGCCAATTCATGGTGTGGCATGGTACAGAAAAAAAATTTTCATTCCCCATTCCGATTCGGCCAAGCAAATTTATCTCGATATCGACGGTGCGATGTCGTATGCAATGGTCTGGATTAATGGTTATCTTGCTGGAGGCTGGCCTTACGGTTACAATTCATTCAGAATCAACGTGACCCCATACATCGATTTTGGCAAAGATAATATTATAGCAATTCGACTGGATAACCCACCAAAATCGTCTCGTTGGTATCCAGGCGCTGGTATCTATCGTAATGTCTGGCTGGTTAAAACTAATCGCATCCATATTGCACACTGGGGCACATTTATTACAACCAACTATATCAATAAAAACAGAGCTGAAGTAGATATCAGAACGAAAATCGACAATAACTCGAATGAAAAAGTTTATATCGATATTATCCATGAAATTTATGCAGTAAATCGCTCGGGATATAAAATTGACAGCCTTATTGCCAGTTCAGTAATTAGAAAGGTAGAAATCGAACCGAATACCAGTCATATAGATAAAAGTAGCATTAAAATTAATAATCCCAAATTGTGGGGTGTACCGCCGACACAAACGCCCAATCTCTATCTGTCGGAAATTAAATTACTAAAGGATGGAAAACTGATAGATAATTACTCGACAAAATTTGGAATTCGCAAACTTGAATTTAATCCCGAAAAAGGGATACTTCTCAATGATGAATTAATTAAAATTAAAGGTGCCAATCTGCATCACGATTTAGGTCCTTTAGGAGCAGCATTTAACATAAGAGCTGCCGAGCGTCAATTAGAATTACTGAGAGAAATGGGATGTAATGCAATTCGATTTGCTCATAATCCTCCTGCGCCAGAATTTCTCGATTTAACGGATAGAATGGGATTCTTAGTTGTAGATGAAATATTTGATGTGTGGGAACGCAAGAAAACACCTCTCGATTTCCACTTGATTTTTCCAGAATGGCATGAACAGGATTTGCGAGCTTTTGTTCGCAGGGATAGAAATCATCCCTCAATTATTATGTGGAGTTTCGGTAATGAAGTAGGTGAACAATATACCGACAAAGAAGGTGCCGCCCTTGCAAAACATTTGTATGATATTATTAAACAGGAAGACTCCACAAGACCGGCAACTGCTTCGATGAATTATGCCAAACCGTACATGCCATTTCCGGAAGTGATGGATGTAATTAGTCTAAATTATCAAGGAGAAGGAATCCGTAATGCACCGGCTTATGCACATTTGCAGGGGATTAAGACTGAACCTTTGTATGAAGAATTTCATAAAAAATTTCCAGACAAAGTAATTCTTAGCAGCGAGAATGCAGCAGCTTTAAGCAGTCGGGGCACATATTTATTTCCTGTATACGATGGTATTAGTTCGCCTGTAAGCGACTCGCAGGGAGGCGATCCAGACAAAAAATATGTCAGCGCTTATGAACTTTATACGGCTGATTTCGGATCGTCGGCAGATAAAGTATTTGCTACACTCGACAGGCATCCATTTGTTGCAGGTGGCTTCGTATGGAGCGGATGGGACTATCTCGGTGAACCCACTCCTTATTACAAGGCTCGTAGCTCATACTTTGGCGTGATCGACCTTGCCGGTTTCAAAAAAGATCGCTTCTATTTATATCAATCTTACTGGCGCCCTGATTATCCGATGGCTCACATTCTACCTCACTGGAACTGGCACGATAGAGTTGGTAAAGTAACACCTGTCCACATTTTTACATCGGGTGACGAAGCAGAACTATTCTTAAATGGAAAATCCTTAGGAAAAAAGAAAAAAGGAAAATTTGAATATCGATTACGATGGGACGAAGTTATTTATGAACCGGGTGAATTAAAAGTTTTGACTTATAAAAACGGCAAACCGTGGGCAACCGATAGCGTAAAAACTACACTTCAACCTGCGAAAGTGGAATTGATCCCGGATCGACGAATAATCAAAGCCGACGGTAAAGACCTTTCGTTTGTAACAGTTAAAATTACAGACGAAAACGGACTGCTTGTACCTGACGCTGCTAATACAATTAACTTAGAGATCGAAGGACCTGCTGAAATTATTGCTACCGATAATGGCGACCCGACCTGTATGATTCCATTTCCATCAAAAAGCAGGAACGCTTTTAATGGACTTCTGCTGGTTATAGTCAGATCGATTGAAGGAACCAAAGGCAATGCAATTTTGAAAGCTTATTCCGAAGGGTTGCAAGCAGGAAGTACTGTTATAAGTATCGAATAAAATTTTATGCTAAATAATAATGATAATTTGAAAGCTTACATTCTTGTAACAATTCAGTAAGCAAACATTTATATGAATAATTAAAGGAGGGGTAATGAAAAAATCCAACATTAACGAGGGCTTAAGCTCTTCAAGACGAGAGTTTATTAAAAAAAGTAGTATTGCTTTTGCAGGTTTGTTTACAATTCCTTATTTGAAACCGTCAGGTATTTTTGCATATGATTTGAATAAACGTACCACTTTATCAACTGTTGCAATCACAAATACATTGAATACTCCAGCTGACAATTATGTATATGATGATGTCAATGGTGGAGTTAAACAGAAAATGCAATACTTGTTTGAACAATTAGGTGGTGTTTCAGATTTATTCAGCACCGATAAAAAGGTTGTAATTAAGATTAACCTTACAGGCGGTTCTGGAAGTGCCACCAACGACAAATTAAAAGGCGCATCAATCGAAGAAGCAATGTGGAGCCATTCAACTGTAGTGAGAGCTGCAACAGAATTAATTATTGATTCGGGAGTATCACCCAGTAACATTTTTATAGTTGAAAGTCTCGGGAGCTACGATTCATTTGATAACCCGGTATTTGAGGGATATCGATCTATAGAAAAAGACTTAGGCTGTCGATTGGTTGATATTAGCAAGGGAAATTTTATCGACGTTTCTACGGGTGACGGCTATTATAATTTCCCGAGTTTCAAGATGAATGAAATAGTTATTAATAACGATGTATATGTATCGATTGGAAAGCTAAAGCAGCATGCAGAAGCAGGAATTACATTAGCAATTAAGAACCAGATTGGTTCGGTACCGCAGGTGGATTATACAACGCCACAGATCCAGTACAGGCGACAGGCGATCCATAGCCCTACGAATGGTTCCTCAGCAGTATTTTTACCCCGCGCAGTGTGCGATTTATATTCAGCGCGGCCTGTCGACTTTTCTATTGGTGATGGAATTAAAAATGCAATAGGCGGAGAAGGCGTCTGGAATCCGAATTTTGCACCCTACGCCAGCCATGTATTATTTGCAGGAAAGGATCCAGTGGCTACCGACACGATAGCTGCTCATTTGATGGGACTTAATCCAGAAGCTGCAAAACTTAAGTTGCCGGCAAAAAACAGCTATGGCGATACTGAATGCGATAATTATCTTGATCTTCTCTACAAAAAGGGAATTGGGACCAACCGCCTGAGCGAAATTAATTTAGTTGGCGACGGGAAAGATTTAATTACAAGCGTGGAGAAAAATAAGAATCTGGAAAAGCCTTCCGATTTTAAATTATGCGCAAATTATCCAAATCCATTCAATCCTTCTACTATGATTGTATTTTACTTGCCGCGGAATGAGTATATAAAATTAAAAGTATACGACATAACCGGCAGAGAAATCGAAACTATAATTGAAGGTGAGGTACCTGCAGGCGAACACCGACTGCAATGGAACGCAACAGGACTGGCAAGCGGTGTTTATATCAGTCGACTGGAAACTAATGGTTACAGTCAATCAATTAAAATGATCTATCAAAAATAACTTTAACATGAAGAGAAATATGAAAAACTTTATGCTTACAAATATTGTCCTGATTTTTATCTTTCTGATAACGACAGCAAACCATGTCGTGCCACAAATCATAATTGATACAAATGCAACGGTTGAAGAAATTGTAACAGATATTGAACAGCCTGAAGGTCCCGTCTGGAAGGAAGGCATTGGTTTGCTTTTTTCTGATATTAAAGGGAATAAAATCTACAGATGGACCCCAGAAAATGGCAAGGAGATTTATCTGGACCCATCGGATAGTACAAACGGATTGACTTATGACCTTGAAGGCAGACTGGTAGCAGGACAGATGGGAAAAAGGAGAATAGTGCGTTTTGAAAATGATGGTACTCAAACTCCGCTGGCAGACAGATATGAGGGGAAACGTTTCAATAGTCCAAATGATCTGGTAGTAAGATCCGACGGTTCGATATTTTTTACCGATCCCGATTTCAATATTCCTGGAGGGCTCCGAAATAAAGAATTGACATTTAATGGTATTTACAGGATTAGTCCTCAAGGCAACGTTCGGCTTCTGGATAAACTCGAACTTCCCAACGGCATCTGTTTTTCTCCAGATGAAAAAAAATTATATGTAAATGATTCGAGAGTACATAAGATTTATGTATGGGATGTTGTAGATGATTCGATTATTACAAATAAAAAACTTTTTTTTACAATTCCTGTCAATGGATATGCTGATGGAATGAAAGTCGATGAAAATGGTAATCTTTATGTTACCTGTTCATCTTTTGTCTGGATAATTTCTCCTGGGGCAGAACTAATCGGAAAAATTCATTTACCCTCAAATATCTCAGCGTCAAATTGTACCTGGGGCGAAGATGATAATAAAACTTTATTTATAACCGCTGGACATTCGGTATTCAAGGTACGACCAATCATTACTTCAAATGAAAACAACGGACAATCGATTCCTAAGGAATATGAATTGTTTCAGAATTTTCCAAATCCTTTTAATCCATCTACAAAGATATCGTATGTAATCCCTGTCGATTCTCATGTTACAATAAAATTATATGACGACATGGGAAGAGAAGTAGTTACACTGGAAAATTCGAAAAAACCTGCTGGTACTCATACGTTAATTTTTAACGCAAAAAGATTGCCCAGCGGAGTTTATTATTACAAACTAATCGCAGAAGATTACACGGCTTCAAAAAAATTACTTTTACTAAAATGATTTGTATGCAAAGGCTTCAATCATCTAAAGGGGAGACTCGCCCTATGAAAAAACTTAGCTTTACTCTTTCTATGACTCTCTTTTACATATTATTTCACAATTATTTATTTGCGCAGAATAACGAATCTAATAATTATTATTTTGTTAATTGGGAAGAAAGGAAATCGGTAACATTAAGCTGTAAAAATTCTACGGATGAAGAATTTGTAAATTGGAAATGTGTCAATAATAATGGAGTTATAATAAAGAATCCTTCTGATTATAAAACTGAAGTTGAATTACCCCGCCCTGGATATTACCTATTTAACTATACATTAAAGAAGAACGAATTAATTGACAGCAATTATGTGATTGTTAATGTTTACAAGTACGGCTCGTACACGGAAAGACTGAATGACCTGATAGCGTTAATGACCTTAGATGAAAAGATCAAGCAATTGACAAATCAAGCAGATTCAATTCCCCGACTCGGTTTAAGAGCCTATAACTACTGGAATGAAGCATTACACGGTGTACTGGCAAAAGGTGCTACATCGTTTCCTCAATCAATTGCAATGGGGGCAACGTGGGATCCTGAACTTGTTTACAGTGTAGCATCGGCAATATCCGACGAAGCCCGAGCTTTGAATCGTTTATACGGAAAAGGCTTGACGTATTGGAGCCCTACAATCAACATAGCAAGGGATCCAAGATGGGGCAGAAATGAAGAATCCTACAGCGAGGATCCATATTTATTATCCAGAATGGGAGTGGCATTTATTAGAGGCATGCAAGGAAGCCATCCCTATTACTTAAAAACCGTTGCAACTCCAAAACATTTCATTGCAAATAATGAAGAAGAAAGAAGGCACACCGGCTCGTCGGACGTTGACATGAGAAGCCTTTACGAATATTATTTGCCCGCCTTTAAAAATGCAATCACTGAAGGAAAAGCTTTCTCTATAATGGGTGCCTACAACGAATTGAATCAAGTACCGAGTAATGCCAATATATTTTTGATGACCGACCTTTTAAGACGTGACTGGGGATTTGAGGGATATGTTGTATCCGATTGCGGTGCTATTTATGATATGATTTATGGACATAAATTTTTTAAAACAGGCGCTGAAGCAGTTGCTCGCAGTATCCTTGCAGGATGCGATTTAAACTGTGGTCAGGCATATCGTGAATTTATCAAAGATGCAATCGACGAAGGTCTTCTATATGAAAAAGATATCGATAAAGCATTATATAGAGTGCTCTCTGCCCGTTTCAGATTGGGTGAATTTGACCCACCGGAAATTGTTCCTTATTCATCGATCGGGAAAGATTATTTAGACAGCGAAGAAAACAGAGCACTGGCTCTAAAAGCTGCACACAAATCGATTGTCCTCCTTAAAAACAATGGTATATTACCAATTAATAAAAACAAAATAAAATCGATTGCCGTAATTGGACCTAACGCTAGCGAAGCTCAATTAGGCATCTATAGCGGGTTCCCTAATATCCTGGTAAGTCCATTAGAAGGAATTAAAAACAAAGCGGATTCTATGAATATTAAAGTCAACTATGTTCAGGGATGCGACATCGGCGGTGGTTTACTGAGACCAATTGAGTCTCAATATTTCGGTATAATTGAAAAAAATGGTAGTAAAGGTTTGCTTGGCGAATATTACGACAATATGAATCTGGAAGGTAAGCCTGTTTTTACAAGAGTCGATTCCATGGTTAATTTTTCATTCGGAATAAACTCACCTGCAGATGGCGTACCTTCCGATAAATTTTCAGTAAGATGGAGAGGTACTATAATTCCACCGGACACGATCAACTATATTGGAACGAGCTGTGACGATGGCGTTAGATTATTTATCGATAATAAATTAATCATAGATGACTGGAAAGAACACGGTGAAAAACCAATTGCAGCAAAAGTAAAATTACTGCCTGGTAAAAAATATGATGTAGTATTAGAATACTTCGATAATTCACTGGGAGCAACTGCCAGATTAACCTGGGATCTTGGACAGAAAGATTTTGAAAGTGCCAAGAAAATAGCTGCCAGAAGCGATTTAGTTGTATTAGTTGTGGGAATAACTCCCGGTATATCACAGGAAGAACTCGACAGAAAAACAATTGAACTGCCATCCGTCCAACAGGAATTAATTAAACAAGTGGCCGAAGTCAATCCAAACATTGTTTTAGTGCTTGTAAACGGAGGACCGATTGCTCTGGCAGGAACGGAAAAATATGCCAGAGCTATTGTCGAAAACTGGTATAATGGAGAATTCGGAGGACAGGCGCTTGCCGATGTTCTTTTCGGAGATTATAATCCTGGGGGAAAATTACCTCAAACTTTTTATGCTTCCACAGAACAATTACCACCGATGTCTGACTATGATATAATTAATAATCCCAGAACCTATATGTACCTGGAAGAACCGGTTTTATTTCCATTTGGGCACGGTCTGTCGTATACTACATTTGAGTATGATAGTCTTAATATTTTTCACAAAAATCTAAGCGAAAGTGACACTCTTACAATCGAATTCTCTCTAAAGAACACTGGCGTATATGAAGGAGATGAAGTAGTGCAGGTCTATGTCCGTTCTACAGATGCAAAGTTTAAGACACCTCGTAAACAATTGAAAAGATTTCAGCGAATTACACTTAAGCCTGGAGAATGTCAAAAGTTACATTTTAGTATTCCTGTCTCGGAATTTTCATTTTACAGTACTTACGAAAACAATTTTGTGGTTCAAAAAGGCTTCTGGAAAATACTTATTGGGAGCTCTTCCGAAGATATTCGTCTAAGTGATGAAATAATTATAAAATAAAAGTTCGTGTGTATTAGCAATCGAATAAATTGTGTTAAATAACATACAAAAGGAAAAAATCAGATGAAGAATTCATTTAATATTCTTTTCATTGTGAAGAAGTATTACATTTTGCTAATTCTTATTTCAAGTATGGTAATTAACGGGCAAACTGAAAATCAGAAATGGGTTGGTACGTGGACGACTTCGCCACAACTGGTTGAACCTCAAAACAATCCTCCTGTTCCGCCTGGATTGAGTAATAATACTATTCGACAAATCGTTAGAGTTTCTATTGGTGGTAATATATTGAGATTACGTCTATCCAACGAATTTAGTAAATCGCCCATCACAATTAACGCTGTTCACATTGCAGTATCAAAAGGAAATGGTGTAATTGATAAATCGACAGATAAATCTCTTACTTTTAACGGTAAACCTGAAGTTATAATTCCAGCCAGTGCGGCTATTACATCTGATCCACTTGAATTTAATTTGATGCCATTGACTGACTTAGCCATTACAATTTATTTCGGAAATACGCCGTCTGATATTACCGGACATCCAGGTTCCCGAACAACGTCATATATTCTAACGGGTAATAACGTCGATAAAGAGGATTTTACAAATGCAATTACAACTGACCACTGGTATGTAATAAATACGATTGATGTTCTAACTTCCGATTCAGCTTTTGCTGTAGTTATACTTGGAAATTCAATTACAGATGGCCGTGGTTCCGGTACGAACAAACAAAATCGCTGGCCAGATGAACTTTCCAAACGACTGCAGAACAATCAAGCTACTCAACATGTAGCTGTGTTGAATGCTGGCATTGGTGGTAATCGCGTATTAAAACTTGGTCTTGGACCAACAGCACTTAGTAGATTTGAAAGGGACGTGCTCAATCAGAATGGAGTAAGATGGTTAATTATTCTTGAAGGAATTAATGATATTGGGGGCTCTAATAGCATTGAGGTGGCAGACGATTTAATCGAGGCCTACAAGCAGATGATTTTTAATGCCCACTCTAAAGGGATTTACGTCTATGGAGCAACGCTTTTACCAATGAAAGGTCATTCTTACTATTCTGAATTGCGCGAATCAGCAAGACAAAAAGTTAACGACTGGATCCGAAATAGTGGATACTTCGACGCAGTCATCGACATGGACAAAGCACTGAGAAATCCAGAGGATACATTAAGCCTTTTACCCGAAGCCGATACGGGCGATCATCTTCATCCTAATGAAACCGGTCACAGGATGATGGCAGAAGCTGTCGATTTATCTCTCTTTACCAGAACAGAACCTGTTACTATAGATACAGAATTACATTCGATTTTTCTTGAGCCCGAATGTGGAACAGGAGGAAGTAACTGGCAAATTATTACTGACAATGAAGCATCAAATAATAAATATGTTACGATTAAAAACGGACTCCAGAGTTTAAATCAGGCACCATCTGGAGAAGATGATGTTATTACTCTTGCTTTTACTATCGATTCGACAGGTCTATATTATCTGATGGCACGTGTCAATTGCGCCACATATAACGACGATTCGTTCTGGATAGGAATTGACGACACTGATTTTCGAATGTACAATGGACTTACTTCAAGCGGGTGGGAATGGAAATTACTGGATAATTATCAATTGCAGAAAGGAGAACATTTTATCAAAATTTCATATAGAGAAGACGGTGCAGCCTTGGATAAGTTGGTCTTATCGAACGTGGAGTTCTTCCCAATAGGCAAAGGCGATTCTGCCATCAATTTATGCAGCACTACTGATATAAAAGATTCATTCGAAAAAAATGTGGGATTTATTCTTCAACAAAACTATCCAAATCCCTTTAATCCACGAACAAGGATAACTTTTAAGATTAATAAAGCCAACGAGGTATCGTTAAAAATTTATGATTTGTTAGGAAAAGAAATTGTTACCCTTGTTGAAGGTTATAAGCAAGCGGGAGAATATGCAGTTGACTTCGACGCAAATAAGTTATCGAGCGGAATCTATATTTGTAAATTACACGTCGGAAAAAATACCGACTCTAAAAAAATTGTTTTGATGAAATAGCAATTACTTCAGGGGAGTAATTAATGAAACTAATTATTAACATTTTACTTTTCACCGCAATGATATTTCCGCAAAATAAAATTGAGCGGAATGCTTACAGGATTAATCCAGTCGATATCCGCAACGTTAGATTGACGGATAACTTCTGGTTGCCAAAAATCAAAACAATTCAGGAAACCACAATCAAATATGCTTTCAAAAAATGCGAGGAAGAAGGTCGAATGGATAATTTCCTCGTTGCTGGAGGGAAAAAGAAAGGTGAATATCGTGGTAAAATGCCGTTTGACGACACCGACTTATACAAAATTATTGAAGGTGCCGCTTATTCATTGGTTAGTAATCCGAATAGTGAGTTAGAGGCGTACATCGATTCAGTAATTGCAATTATCAAAACGGGTCAGGAAGAAGACGGCTATATAACCACCTGGTTTACAATTAATCCTCAAAAGCCACCGGCATGGTGGGTCAAACCATCCAGTCGAAGGTGGGAACATCTCGAAAGCAGCCATGAACTTTACAACAGCGGTCATCTATTCGAGGCAGCTGCTGCTCACTACTATGCAACCGGCAAAAGAAATTTCCTCGATATAGCAATTAAAAATGCCAACCTGCTCGTTGAGAATTTTGGACCAAATAAACTAAGAACACCACCAGGTCATCAAATTGTGGAAACCGGGTTGATCAAGCTCTATCAGATTACCGGTAACGAAGAATATATGAAATTAGCAAAGTTTTTTCTGGATGTCCGAGGAGATTCTTCCACGCATAAACTTTACGGAGAATATGCTCAGGACCACAAACCTGTTTACGAGCAAAAAGAGGCAGTAGGTCATGCAGTGCGTGCTCTTTATATGTATGCTGCAATGACTGATATTGCAGCCTTACTTAATGACGAAGCCTATAAAAATGCTGTATTTACATTATGGGATAACGTAGTTAATAAAAAGACTTATCTAACAGGTGGGCTTGGTTCGCGTCATGAAGGAGAATCTTTCGGTGAAGATTATGAATTACCCAATCTGACAGCTTACTGCGAAACCTGCGCTTCGATTGGAAGCGTTTACTGGAATTACAGATTATTCAGAATGACAGGTGATACAAAATTTTTTGACGTCATTGAACGAACGCTTTACAATGGATTGATTTCCGGAATTTCTCTCGACGGTAAAAATTTTTTCTATCCAAATCCTCTGGAATCAGACGGAGAATTTAAATTTAATATGGGCGCCTGTACCCGCCAACCGTGGTTCGATTGTTCGTGTTGTCCCACAAATCTAATTCGCTTTATCCCTTCATTGCCTGGTTTGGTCTATTCTTATGATAACGACACTTTATTTGTAAATCTGTTTGTCGATAGCAGGGCAGAAATAAAATTGAAAAACGCTGATGTTAATTTAGTGCAAAAGACTTCTTACCCTTTAGATTATAAAATTACAATCAATATTGAACCGCACAATGCCACACAATTTACTTTAAAAATTAGAATACCCGGATGGTCGAAAAACACACCTTTACCTGGCAATTTGTATCGTTATCTCGATAATCAGAATTCATCAATCACTTTACTTGTAAACGGCAAAAAACAAAATTTGATATTAGACAGAGGATACGCTGTTGTTAATAGACTTTGGCAGAAAGGTGACACTGTAGAATTAATACTGCCAGAAGAAGTAAAAAAGGTTTTGGCTAACGAAAATGTAAAGGAAGACCAAAATAAAGTAGCTCTTGAGCTGGGTCCTTTTGTTTATTGCGCCGAAGAAATCGACAATGAAAATATAAATGATATTTTTATTAGTAGAGATGCAAAGATTACTATTAAGGAAGATAATGTATTATCGGAAAGAGTGCCGATCGTTATAATAGAAAAAGGGGACATTCAAATTAAGATGATTCCATACTATCTCTGGTCTAACAGGGGGGTCGGAAAAATGAAGGTATGGTTGCCACTGCAATAATAAAATCAATAAGAGAATTTTTTCGAGGCAGAACTTGAGAACAATCAATTTAATAAATCTATCGACACTTATACTATTTTTCACAGTTAATAGTATATTGAATTCACAGGTAGTTATTCCACGGCAGAACGACTCGACGAGTTGTACCTGGCATGCCGATAATGGAAATGGAACATTTACAAATCCAATTTTTTACGAAGAATTTTCGGACCCCGACTTAATTCGTGTAGGGAGTGATTATTATATGACAGGTACAACAATGCATGCAATGCCAGGTTTACCCGTACTTCATTCGAAAGATTTAATTAACTGGGAGCTTTTAAGTTACGCATGCGAACAACTCGATTTGGGTCCAGAATTTAGAATGGAAAACGGAAAAGAGATATACGGTCAGGGCTTCTGGGCGCCGTGTTTAAGATATAACAATGGTGTGTTTTATATTTTTAGCAATGTAAATCGTTATAATACACAAGTATTTAAGGCAGTCAATCCTGCCGGTCCGTGGGAACATTTTCAAATGAACGTGTCGCTGCATGATTTATCTGTTTTATTCGATGATGACGGTAAAGTCTATGTAGTATGGGGTTATGATGAAATTAAATTGGCCGAATTGAATGAGGATTTGACCGATTTAGTTCCAGGTACAGAAAAAGTAATTATTCCTGCTGGAAGCGGAGCCGGCGAAGGAAGCCACTTTTATAAAATTAATGGGAAATATTATATAACAATTACAAACTGGGATCCAACTTGCTATCATGTATGTGCAAGAGCTGACAATCCTTATGGTCCATACGAAATCAATGTAATTAGTTCGGAAGAAAATATGGGTGTCGGGACAACCTGGCGTTTGTGGGACACACAGAATGGACCGCCTTTTAATCTTGTGAAGTATGATGAAAATTACATCGGTTGCATTCCAATGCATCAAGGTGGCATTGTTGAAACTGATAAAGGCGAATGGTGGGGCTTCTCGATGATGGATTATAATTCTTTAGGACGAGTTACTGTGCTAAGTCCTGTAACATGGAAAGATGGCTGGCCTTATATGGGACTGCCGGGAAACTTGAAACGCTCACCCCGAGTCTGGATTAAACCCAAAACCGTATCTTCTTCAGTTCCAACTTCGCCATTTGAAAGGGATGACGATTTTAGCGGTCCTCAATTAAAAAATGTATGGCAATGGAATCATCTACCGAATAATAGCAAATGGTCTTTAAATGAAAGAAAAGGATTCTTACGCCTACACTCTTTACCAGCGGAGTCATTCTGGCATGCTCGAAATTCTTTAACACAGCGAGCAATTGGTCCTGAATCGTATGCAATTACAAAGATGGAATTTACTAATCTTGAAATTGGTGATAATGCTGGCCTTGCTCTGCTTAACTTACCGTATGCATGGATTGGAGTTGTTAAAACAAAAGAAGGAAATTTACTTCAGTATTATAATCAGCAAAAGAACGAAAAGTGGTCGCTACCGTTAGATTCTAATACAGTATGGTTGAGGGCTTACTGTAACTTTGACGATGATTTTGCTTATCTAAGTTATAGCTTAAATGGCAGGGACTACATAACCATTGAGGATAAAATAATTTTACCATATCAATTAAAAACTTTCCAGGGAGTAAGGTATGCTCTATTCAATTTTAATATTGAGGGTAAAGAAGGGGGCTACGCAGATTTTGATAGCTTTGAAATAATTGAACCTCGTTGTAAAGGTTTGACCAAACCAATTCCATACAACAAAATTATTAAATTGATTTCCATAGCTGATAGCACTGTCCTGGTTAACTGGAAAAATTTTTTAAGACCTGTACCTTTTGATAGTAAGTTGAGCCAGGGCAACAAAGCATTATTTCGCCTACTCGACAGAGGCAATGGTCGTATTGCTTTGCAATCAGTTGAATCGGGTGGATTTGTTACTGTAAAAAATTATGGAGA
Source organism: Melioribacter sulfuriphilus (assembly GCF_052656625.1). NCBI lineage: Bacteria > Pseudomonadati > Ignavibacteriota > Ignavibacteria > Ignavibacteriales > Melioribacteraceae > Melioribacter > Melioribacter sulfuriphilus. The sequence goes on from NZ_JBQXXK010000001.1 coordinate 281,974, forward strand.
TATGGCAGAGGTGCGTATTGAAAAAGAAGAGCAGGGCTTAGCCTCTGTTTTCCAATGGGTCGATATGTTAAAAGGAGATATAATGCTTATGTCTTTATATACTCATAAGTATTTGTACGCTGCACCGTATGCCGGAAGTCTTTGCTCTGCAAATTCAAAAGGAGCGAGACCTGATCGTAAAGGAGGCGAATGTTTCACCTGGATTGAAGTGAAATAAATTTTCAATAATTGGAGGGGGAAATGAAAAAAATAACTATAATTCTTTTTGTTTTTCTTTTTTGCAGTTTCAGTTTCGCCCAGATAACTCAACAAAAGACTTACATGAATCCTGTTATCCCTGGTGACCACCCAGATCCTACATTAACAAAAGTCGGAAAAGACTTTTATACCTCAGGGTCGTCATTTAATCCAACACCGAAGATATACCATTCAACTGACTTAGTGCATTGGGAAGTAATTGCACAACCCGTCTCCCCATCATGGACAGAATATGGAAATAGCCCCGGCGGTGGAATCTGGGGCGGACATATGGTCTATTACAAAGGAAAATACTGGCATTTCTTTGGACGTGGCGGGGGTAGTATGTATTTTGTAACAGCAGATAAACCGGAAGGACCCTGGAGCACACCTACTCGAATGAGAGTACCATCAAGTATGCCAGCAGGACTGGGCGTTGACAATTCAATTTTTATCGATGAAGATACCGGTAAATGGTACTTACTAACAAAAGCAGGTCAGCCTAATAATCATATTGTCGAACTTGGTGACGATGGACAACCGACAGGGAAAGTATATAACCTGACATGGCTTAATCCAGCTCCATCATATCCTTATGGTTGGGCTGAAGGGCCCGTGATGTGGAAACATAATGGTTATTATTATTATAGCTTTGCACAACATTTAGTCGGCAGTCAATATGTAATGCGAAGTGATACCTTAACAGACGATAAATCAAAATGGACAATAATTGGAACAAACATATTTACAGGTAGCAGTACACTTTTTACTACGCCAAATCATATTTCTCCTGCAGTAAAATTAGATGATGGTACAAGCTGGGTTATTGCTCATAGCTATCATAGTAGTAATTGGTATGCACAGGGTCGTCAGGGTTTGTTATGCCAGGTAGTTTACGACGAAAATGATTTTCCAAAAATTCTAAGACCATCCAGCAGTGCAGCTGTGGCTCCTAACCTGCCAAGCAATGGCATCCCCTGGGCAGTCCCTCATTCAGATAATTTCAATTCAGTTAAGCTTCATCCTGAATGGTCGTTTCTTGGCTATACACCGGATAATACTTATTCACTCACAGAAAGACCAGGCTGGCTGAAACTCGTAAACATTAATAAAGGTGGAAGAAATACTGTAATTAAAAATGACGGTGAACATAGTTATTCATTAATTACACGCGTCGATTTTGAACCCGAATCCACTTCAGACGAAGCAGGCTTGTGGATAATTAATGGTCCCGAAACTCATCAAGTAAAACTATGTTCGACATTAGATCAAAATGGTAATAAAGTTATTTCATTTAGCTTTAAGAACACAATTTATCAGGTTGAAAATACAATAGGCTCTACTCTCTGGCTTAAATTAGTTAGAAATGAACACAAAATGTCGGGTTACTACAGCAGTGATGGCTTTTACTGGTTTCAGGTAGGTAATGAAATTGATGCGTCAGAAATTGATAAAGAGGTAACGCAGTTCAATAACTTTACAGGCAATTATCAGGGTCTCTATACAATTGGTAGCCCAGCCTTTTTTGATCTCTATATTTATAGAGATGCTTATACTGAAATATCGGCTTTAAATCCCGCAGACCAATACGGCACAACCCCTTCTACCGTAAGCAATACACTCAATAGTATTCATAATAATGATTGGGCAATGTATGCTGGCGTAGAATTTGGAAATAACGATTATCCTAAAAAACCGGATTCACTAATAATAGTGGCTTCTTCAAACACGTCGGGTGGTAAAATTGAAGTTGTTATCGATTCACTTAACGGCACTAAAATAGCAGAATGTGAAATTGTGAATACTGGTAGCTGGTCTTCATATAAGGAATTCAAAACAAATGTTCTTGAAGAATTTAGTGGAATGCACGATCTTTTTTTGATTTTTAAAGGAAATGAAAATCAAGAACTCTTCAGATTAAAATCTCTACGGTTTATTACAAACTCAACTCCCACATCAATGAATGATAAATCAAATAGAAGTAAACCAGCTACATTTGAACTATATCAAAATTATCCGAATCCTTTTAATCCATCTACAACTATTAAATACACTATACCAGTAAATAGTGAAGTGACGATAAAGATATTTGATTTAATGGGTAAAGAGATAGCAGTACTTGCAAATAATAAGTACCATCAGGCAGGAACACATACAATTGAGTGGAATGGAAAGGATAAAAATAACAACGAAGTTGCCTCAGGTATATATTTCTGTCAGGTAACCAACAACCTTGGAAGCAGGGCAATAAAATTAATATTATCGAAATAAGTAATAATTGCAGGGGCAGGAAAAATGAAAAAGTACATTCTTGTTTTTCTAATTAGTCTTTTTGGTATCAGTCGTGCTCAACAATTACCAATTTCATATAAAGTTGAAAATAGCTGCCTTGATTGTCCTGTCCCACAATTACCTTCAATTAATGAATTGCCTGTAATAAAATCTTTACCCGATCCATTTATGTGGTCGGATACAACGCTAGGCCGAATTAAAACTATACAGGACTGGAAATGTAGGCGTTGTGAAATAGGGAGAGAAATCCAGTATTACGAAACTGGAATTAAGCCACCACCACCAGATTCTTTGTATGCAAAATATGAGGATAGTTTGTTAACAGTAACAATAATCGAAAATGGTGATACACTTGTTCTAACTTCACGAATTACAATACCAGAAGGTGAAGGTCCTTTCCCTGCAGTAATAGGTGTAGGATTTTGGGGCGGTACAGGGAGTCTGCCTCCGTCTATTTTTACAAGTCGAAATATTGCAACGGTACAATATAATTTCAGTGAAATAGCACCGTGGGGTTTTGATGTTAAACGTGGCACAGGTGGATTTTATAAATTATTTCCTGACCCAGAAGTTGGATTTTTTACTGCATGGGCATGGGGAGTTAGTCGTATAATTGACGGTCTGGAAAAGATTCCTGATTTGAAAATTGACCTGTCGCGACTGGCAATTACAGGCTGCTCTTTTGCAGGTAAAATTGCTCTCTTTTCTGCAGCGTTCGACGAGCGAATAGCATTGACAATATCTCAGGAATCAGGTGGGGGTGGCTATACTGCCTGGCGTGTTACCGAAACTCTTTCAGGTTCAAGAGAAACTTTGAGAAATGCACAGGGAGCTCCCTGGTATTTGCAGAGTTTGAATCAATTTAATTATTGTGTAACAAAACTTCCTTACGACCACCACGAACTGGTGGCTATGATTGCTCCGCATGCTCTTTTCGTAACGGGAAATCCTGATTACGAATGGCTCGCTGATGAATCGGGGCATGTAGCTTCTCTGGCTGCGCGCGAGGTCTGGAAAGCGCTTGGTGTCCCCGATAGATTTGGATTTTCTATTGTAAGCGGGCATCAGCATTGTACTGTCCCATCTTCTCAAATACCTGAAATAGAAGCTTTCATCGATAAATTTCTTCTGGGTGATTCTACTGTAAATACGAATATTCAAACAACGCCGTATAATATAGACCTTTCAAAATGGATTACATGGAGTACGCCTCAATTAAAATATGTTCCTGCTTCTGATGGCAATGAAAAAAATAATTGACAATATTGTGAACTATAGAAATTATCCAGAGCTATTTAATCCTGAAAAATGAATAATAAGTGTACGCAGGAGGCTTTATTAGCTTTAAAATATAATAGATGAGGAAGTTAAGACTCTTTTGTCTGTATACAATATCATGGGAAATACGAATTAGTATCCACTAATGCCGAGCTTTCATCGGATGATTACTTTTGTGATTTAAGATCAGATGATTGTTTGAAAGTTACCAAACTACCATTCATCAGATAATAAAAAATGTACGATTTTGTTTTAAATATTTATCCAAATTATGTAACTTACTTAAGAATATTGAAACGATTCAATTATAGTTAAAACATTTAAGAGAAATAAAAATCATTCATAATCATTAGAAGGTAGTTTCATGATAAGGACTTGTTTTTCTTCGTACAAATTATATCTGTTTATATTTTTCTTAACTTTATTCTTTTCTACTTCTTTTGCTCAATCAATAACGGTAAATGGCAAAATAACAGCCTCACGTTTTCCCGTAAAACAAGCAAAAATTACTTTTATCAATAAGTCCGATACAACCATTCAGTTTTCAACTCTATCGGATGATAATGGTAATTACAGAATTGATATTTTAACATCAGTTCAGGATGATTTTACTATTCCTTCAAGTTTTACACTGGGACAGAGTTATCCAAATCCGTTTTCGTCAAGTACTGCTATCCCTTATGGATTGCATAATGAAAACGATGTAACAGTTACCATCTATGATGTGCTCGGTAGAGTGGTGCGAAAATTTAATGTTGGGCGTCAAACCGTCGGTACACACAGTATCATCTGGGATGGCACAAACGGAATCGGTCAGAAAGTCGCCAGCGGTATCTATTTCTATAAATTGGAGGCAGGCGGCGAATCGCAGGTTAAAAAGATGATCTTTAATCAAAACGGAAGTACACTGGTACCGTTGCAGGGCAATTTTTCTTTCGAGAAACTGAATAAGAATTCGGCTTCGCTTATGAGTAATGAATATTTCGTCCGTATAAGTAACGATTTCAATACAATGCCTTATGTAATTGAAAATGAGTATGGCATAGTTGCCTTAAGTAATGATACTACAATTAATTTTTATGTCTCATATCTCCCTACGGTTTCAATTAATCCAGAAATTAAACATCAGATAATCAGAGGCTTCGGAGCTGCCAATATTGTGCAGTGGCGACCCGATATGACCGATTCAGAAATAAAAACTGCATTTGGTACAGAAGATGGTCAACTTGGATTGTCAATCTTAAGAATACGTATTCAACCTCAAGAAAATATGTGGGGTACTAATGTACCTACTGCAAAAAAAGCACACGAAATGGGTGTTAAAATTGTCGCCTCGCCCTGGAGTCCTCCAGCATCAATGAAAACAAACAATAACCTTGTCGGTGGCGAATTAAGAGAAGATTCATACGATGATTATGCTCAACATTTAAAATCCTTTGTTGGATACATGGCTTTACAGGGAGTGCCAATTTATGCTGTTTCTGTACAGAATGAACCGGATATAACTGTAAATTACGAGTCGTGTGATTGGAATGCAGAGCAAATGATTAAATTCCTTAGAGAAAATGCACCGGCAATTGGAACAAAAGTAATGGCGCCGGAATCGTATCAATTCAGACATGTACTATCTGATCCAATTCTGATGGATTCGCTTGCATGTGCTAACCTCGATATTGTTGCAGGACATATCTACGGCGGAGGTCTTGCACCTTATCCTCTGGCAGAAGAAAAACAGAAAGAAATCTGGATGACAGAACATTTAACTTATAGCGATAGCACAGTAAATCCAACCTCCTGGAAGCTGGCTTTTCCCCTTGCAAAAGAAATTAACGACGTAATGAAGAGCGGTATGAGCGCTTATATCTACTGGTATTTAGTGCGTTTTTATAGTTTCATAAGTGATGGTGAATATAGTAGCGGAAGAAAAGGAGACGTTACTAAAAAAGGATTTATTATGTCTCAGTACGCTCGTTTTATTCGTCCAGGTTATTACAGAATTCAGAGCGATATAGCACCTATAGTTAGTAGTACATATGCAACTGCATATATTGACCCTGATACTCAAAAGCTAATTATTGTGGCAATTAATAATGCCGATGAATATAAAGAAAATGTGTTTAGAGTACCTATTTCTGTAACCTCATTTATACCATACACTACTTCAGAAACTATAAATTGTAAGGCAGGTAATACAATAGAAGTATTAAATGGGCGATTTATTTTTAAGATGGAGCCGAAAAGTATAACAACATTTATATCAAACTAATTGATCAATATTTATTAATAAATTAAGGAGGCAATGTATGAAGGTGAAAATCTATAGTATTATGACGTGGTTAATCGTTGCAGTTTTTGTAATGAGCCCGTCAATCATAAAAGGTCAATTGGTAACTAATGGAAGTTTCGAAAATACCCCGGTCGGACCAATTACCGGAAATATCGAAGGCTGGGTGTTGAGTGTTGGAACTTCGGTTACAACACCTCCCGATTTTGCAATAGTTGATAATCCTGTCAAGCATGGGAATCATGCTTTTAAGGTAGTAATTAATAGTCTCGGACAAAATGACTGGGACATTCAACTTGTAGCAGATAGCATCCCTGTTGAACCGGGAGAAACATATATCTATTCAATCTGGGCAAAAGCAGAAACGAGTGGAGCCGAAGCGAATTTTACCGTTGGCAATTACTCGTATAGTGAATATGGTGCTATCAGACCTGCCCGATTAACTACTGAATGGCAGGAATTCACAATGGAATTTACTATAACGGACAATCAAACTATAATCCGTGCTCCGATCCATTTTAACAAAGCTGGAAATACAGGTAATACAATTTACATCGACAATTTAACAATTATTAATAAGAATGATTTACCATCACCGTTAAAGCCGATTGTGCTTGAAGTTGAAAATGCTCAGTTAGGCAGCGACCTGGAAATTCATCAAGATGGCGATATTACATATGTTACGCCAAAAACTACTTTCATTAACAGCACCAATCCTGGTAGTGCATCAAAAGTTATTACATTCGAAGTTACATTTGTTGATACCGGATCGTATGATTTATTTGCAAAAGTACGTGTCGGTGCAAATCAATATAACGACGATAGCTTTTTTTATGGAAACGGATTCGGAATTAAAGATACACTTAATGACGACGATTGGGTACTGGGTAATGGGTTACAGGTAGCAGGTTTTAATGAACCTGATAATATCGTAAAAGATCCAGGTGGATTGGGCGACGGAGTGTGGAAATGGGTAAATTTATCGCATAATAATTTTGGTGAAGCGCCTGTAGTCTTTAAAGTTGAAGGAGATACACTTACCCGTATATTTCAAATAGCAGCACGCGAGGATGGTCTTGATATCGATAAAATTGCATTTGGAAAGTCGTATCTTTATTTCACAGTAGATAACCTCGAAAACAAAACGCCTGGCTCGGATAAATTGCCTGGCGAGGTGTGGGCTGGTCCTCCAATTGCTTCCAAGCAACCAAAATTTTTGGGCTCGGCGTACAGTGCTGCTCAGGCCCCGAATTTTGAAGCTTACTGGAATTCTGTCATTCCTGAAAACGGAGGCAAATGGGGTAGTGTAGAATCATCACGCGACCAAATGAATTGGAACGAACTTGATGCCGCTTACAAACTGGCAAAAGATAATGGCTTTGTATTTATTTATCACGTTTTGATTTGGGGCAATCAACAGCCGTCATGGATTAATAATCTTCAACCAGCCGAACAACTCGAAGAAATTCGCGAATGGTTCCAGGCAGTTGCTGACAGATATCCTGATATCGACTATTTACAGGTTGTAAACGAACCTTTACCAGGACATGCTCCAGCACAATACAGAGATGCTCTGGGAGGTGGAGGCTCAACTGGATGGGACTGGGTAATCAATGCTTTTAAGATGGCTCGCGAAATATTCCCGGCCAAAACAAAACTGATGATTAACGATTATAATATTGTGAACAGTTCTACAAACACAAGCGCATATCTCAAATTGATCCGATTACTGCAGGCAGAAAATTTGATCGACGTTATCGGTGTTCAGGGACACGCATTCTCCTTGAATACTGCAGTTTCTGTTATTAAAAAGAACCTCGACTCGCTTGCGTCTACTGGATTGAAAATTCAAGTAACGGAACTTGACATTGACGGATTAACTGACGAAAAACAATTGCAGGACTATCAAAGAATCTTTCCTGTTTTCTGGGAACATCCGGCAGTTGAAGGTATCACTCTCTGGGGTTGGCGACCCGGTCTATGGCGTAATGATCAAAAGGCTTATCTTGTAGATGCCAATGGTTATGAAAGACCCGCTCTGACCTGGTTGCGGAATTATCTTGATACCGTCGTAGTGTCGGTTGAAAAGACGGACGATTTGCCAAAAGATTTTTACTTATCGAACAATTATCCTAATCCATTCAATCCCACGACGAAAATTAATTATTCACTCTCGAAAACCGTAAATGTATCCTTGAAAGTTTATGATGTACTGGGGCGCGAAGTAAAGACTCTGGTACATGGAATCCAAAATCCAGGTTCTTACACTGTTACTTTCGATGCCTCTGATCTTTCGAGCGGTGTCTATTTCTATCGTCTTGAAGCCGGGAATTATTCAGAAACAAAACAGATGTTGTTAATGAAATAAAATTATTACGCGGGGTTGGTTTGCAGTGGATCTGTGAACCAACCCTTTTTTTTGAAATAACTGATTACGCCTGAATAGTGATAGGTCTAACATGAAAAAAATAATTGCTTTGGTTATAAGTTTTCTGCTCTTTCAAAATGGTATTATTTATAGCCAGAATTTTATAACAACGGAAAAAGAAGGAACTGCTTTTACTATTGCAGAAAACGGGAAAGCCGCACCAATTTTCTACAGCAACGAAGATTATCCAGGCGTAATAAGAGTTATCAAGCAACTTAGTATTGATATAAAATCTGTTACTAACACTAAACCAGAAATCTATGATAGTAAATATCCTCCAACAGATTTTGCCATCATCGTTGGAACTCTTAATAAAAGCAGCTTGATTAAAAAGTTAATTGAGCACAATAAAATTGACCTAAAGGATCTCGAAGGGAAATGGGAGCAGTTTTATATACAGACAGCTGAAGAGATACTTCCGGGTGTTAAAAAAGCTTTGCTTATAATTGGAAGCGATAAAAGGGGAACGATATTTGGAATTTACGATTTATCAGAGAAAATTGGGGTATCGCCGTGGTATTGGTGGGCAGACGTACCTGTCAAGAAAAAACAAGCCCTATACGTCAAGCCTGTTAAATACACAATGGGAGAACCTGCAGTTCAATACCGGGGAATTTTCATAAACGATGAAGCTCCTGCTTTAACTGGCTGGGCTTATGAAAAATTTGGAGGTTTCAACCATCAATTTTATCAACACGTTTTTGAATTGATCCTCCGATTAAAAGGAAATTTTTTGTGGCCTGCAATGTGGGGTAAATCATTTTTTGATGACGACTCGTTAAACCACAAGTTGGCAGATGAATATGGTATTGTAATCAGTACTTCGCATCATGAACCGATGATGAGAGCTCACGTCGAATGGGCACGTTATGGTAAAGGTCCGTGGAACTATACTAAGAACGATAGTGTGTTGAGAGAATTCTGGCGTGAAGGAATTAAAAGAATGAACGGATATGAAAGCATTATCACAATTGGAATGCGCGGCGACGGCGATGAACCGATGAGCCAGGAAGCTAATATTGCCTTACTTGAAAGAATTGTCAAAGACCAGAGAAATATTATTGAAGAGGTTACAGGTAAAAAAGCTGAAGAAGTTCCGCAGGTATGGGCTCTATATAAAGAAGTGCAAGACTACTACGATAAAGGAATGCGTGTACCCGATGATGTAACTTTATTGCTTTGCGACGACAACTGGGGAAATATTAGAAAATTGCCTGACCTGAATGAAAAACAGCGGAAAGGAGGCTACGGAATCTATTATCACTACGATTACGTTGGTGGTCCAAGAAACTATAAATGGATTAACACCAACCAGATAGAACGCGTTTGGGAACAGATGCATCTGGCATTTGAATACGGCGCAAGAAAAATCTGGGTAGTAAACGTCGGCGATATTAAACCGATGGAATTCCCGATTGAATTTTTCCTCGATTACGCATGGAACCCCGATTTTATTCCACTTGAAAAACTCGGCCTTTATTCTTACCAGTGGGCTAAAGAAAAGTTCGGCGAAGAATTCGCAGGCGACATTGCCGACATTCTGAATAAATATACAAAGTACAATTCACGCAGAAAACCCGAATTATTATCACCTGAAACGTATAGCCTCGTTAATTTCAGAGAATTTGAAACCGTTGTCGACGACTATAAAATCCTTTATGAAAACGCTAAATTAATTTATGAAAAATTACCTGCCGAATATCACGACGCATATTATCAACTTGTGCTTCACCCAGTTGAAGCTTCTTCAAATCTTTATGAACTTTACTACTTTGCAGCAAAGAATCGTTTGTATGCAAAACAAAAGAGAATATTGACAAATCAAATGGCTCAAAAAGTTAGAGAACTTTTCGAAAGAGATTCATTAATAACAGAATACTATCATACTCAAATTGCAGATGGAAAGTGGAACCACATGATGTCGCAGACACACATTGGATATACTTACTGGCAGCAACCAGAAAAAAATGTTATTCCTAAATATGAAATAATCGATAATCCTCATATCTCTGAAATGGGTGTCGCTGTTGAAGGTTCCGAAGATTTTTATCCGAACTCAAAAACACTCGAATTACCACCTTTCGAATCGTTCTACAAACAGAAACATTATTTTGAAATTTTTAACAGAGGTAATAAACCGTTTGATTATGAAATTATAGCCGACGATATTTTTATCATCGAAAACAAAACAGCTACTATCGAAACAGAAAATCGGTTATGGATTTCAGTAGACTGGCAAAAAGTAAAAAAGGGAATTAATACATATTTTATTAAAGTTTTAGGACCTGGTAATGAAGTTTGTTCATTGAAAGTAGTGGTTAAAAATCCTGAATCATTTGATTGCGACAATAATTTTATCGAAACCAATAATTATATTTCAATTAAAGCTCATGATTATTCACGTAAAATTGAATCGGGAAATATTAAATGGGTGACAATTCCAAATCTCGGAAGAACATCGTCAGCTGTAACATTTTTCCCCGTTACTGAGAGCATCAATATCTCAAAAAATAGTCCACACTTAGAATATGACATTTATCTCTTCAGTAAAGGAAATGTTAATGTCCATGTCTATTTATCACCGACACTCGATTTTAACGACCATCACGCCGAAGACAGTATTGGTCTACGTTTAGCAGTATCAATAGACAATAATTCACCAGTTATTATTAACATGCATAAAGGCATTAATCTTAAAATGTGGGAAAAATGGGTCGCAGAAAACATTAACATACAAACAACTACACACGTTGTTGATAAACCCGGAAAACATGTTTTGAAAATATGGGCAATTGATCCGGGCGTTGTAATTCAAAAAATTGTTTTAGAGACTGGTAAAATTGGCTATTCGTATTTGGGGCCTCCAGAAATGGGGAGGAGGGATTAGAGATTAGGGATTAGGGATTAGTTAATAGGGAATAGGGATAAGGGATTAGGAGGGGTAGAGGAGAGGTAAGTTTGAGGTTTGTGTTAAATCGATTTTTTTTAAAAAAGACCAGAGTAAATAAAAGCGATTATAAATTGTCGGTTGAAAAATGAAAAAAATTCTAACATTAATGCTTTTGATGGTATGCATGTCTAATGCTCAGGAAAAATTTACAAATCCAATTTTGATGGGTTTTTATCCCGACCCGAGCATATGTAAAGTGGAGGACAACTATTACCTAATAAATTCGTCTTTTGCATATTTTCCAGGAATCCCAATTTTCCAAAGTAAAGATTTGGTCAATTGGAAATTAATAGGCCATGCTCTCGATCGGCAGGAGCAAATGAATACAAACGGACTCGGTGTATCAAGAGGTATTTTTGCTCCTTCCATAAGATATCACAAAGGTATTTTTTATATTACATGTACTCTCGTTGATGCGGGCGGTAATTTTATTATAACTGCAAAAGATCCTTCAGGGCCATGGTCCAATCCGGTTTGGATTCCCGAAATAAATGGTATCGATCCCTCTCCTTTCTTTGACGACGACGGCAAAGCTTATATCGTTTATAATAGTGTAGCTCCTGATGATAAACCATTATACGACGGTCACAGAACAATTAGAATAATTGAGTTTGACCTCAAGAATCTTAAAGTAAAGGGGAAAGAAAAAATTCTTATTAATGGGGGAACCGATTTATCGAAAAAACCGATCTGGATCGAAGGTCCTCATATTTTTAAGAAAGATGGATATTATTATTTAATTGCAGCTGAAGGTGGAACGGGAGATAATCATTCGGAGGTTGTTTTTAGAAGTAAAAGTTTATTCGGTCCTTACGAATCGTACAAAAACAACCCGATACTAACACAAAGACACTTAAACCCGAAGCGGAATAATCCGATAACTTCGACTGGGCACGCAGATTTTGTAATGACAGATGAAGGCAACTGGTGGGCTGTATTTCTGGGGTGCAGACCTTATGATGATGGCTATTATAATACTGGCAGAGAAACTTTTCTTGCACCTGTTAAATGGATTGACGGCTGGCCTGTTATTAATCCCGATTATGAAGAAGTACAATATTTCTATCACTTACCGATTAAACCTGTAACAAATTTTGCTACCCGAAAATATAGCGGCAACTTCAGGTTTGTTGACGATTTTAATGATACTCTATTGTCGGGCGACTGGATTTTTTTAAGAACGCCAGTAGAAAAATGGTACAGTTTGATCGGTAAAGCAGGATATCTTAGAATAAAACTAAGACCCGAAACATGTTCGGGTACCGGAAATCCATCTTTTGTGGGTCACAGACAACAGCATATTAAATGTAGTGTAGAAACTAAAATTAATTTTCGTCCAGAATCTAAATTTGAAAAAGCCGGTATCGTAGTTTTTCAGAACGAGAAGCATTTTTATTATCTGTGTAAATCTCAAAATGACGTCGGAAGCACGATACAACTATTTAAATCAACGAGCAACAATGATATCGAATTGATTGAGGAAAAAATTATTCCCGAAGAAATTCAAAGTGATGATCTATTCTTAAAAATTGTATCCGAAGGAAAAGAATATTCGTTTCACTATGCCTGGAATGAAGGTCAATGGCATTCTTTCAAAAATAAATTGGATGCCTCATTTTTGAGTACCAAAGTTGCTGGTGGATTTGTTGGAGCAGTATTCGGACTTTATGCAACTTCGTCAGGGAAAGAATCGAATAATAAAGCTTTCTACGATTATTTCATCTATAAGGGAAATGACGACGTCTATTATTCGAATGAATAGTGATTCCGGTTTCCTTATTTTTGCTTTAAATAAATTTCATAAAATAATGGCGGTAGCAAAATGGATGATTTAATCAAAAAAATCAGTTATTGTATTGAACGAGGTAAAGTAAACAAGGCTGCTCCATACCCTCCTGATTTGAAGGATCAAGAAGGCGCCGACGAACTTACTATTAAAGCCCTGGACTCAGGAATAAAACCGTTTGAAATTCTGGACGCATGCAATGTCGGTATGAAAATTATAGGTGAAAAATTCAGCAGGAACGAAGTATTTGTACCCGAACTTCTTATGGCAGCCAGGGCAATGCAAGCAGTGATGAATCATCTCAAACCGTATTTTCAAACGGGTGAAGTGAAAAAGAAAGGTAAATTTGTTATCGGTACTGTTGCCGGCGATTTGCACGATATTGGAAAAAATTTGGTAAGCATGGTTGTTGAAGGTAATGGTTGGGAAGTAATAGATCTTGGTGTTGATGTTAAAACGAATAAATTTCTGGAAGTGATAAATAATAACAGAGACTGCACTGTTGGGCTGAGTGCATTGCTTACTACAACAATGGCAAACATGTCCTCCACAGTTGCAGAAATCAAAAAAAATTTTCCAGATATTAAGGTAATTGTAGGCGGCGCTCCAGTAACTAAGGAAGCTGCAATTAAAATGGGCGCCGATGCATACGGCGACAATCCACAACAGGCCGTTGAAGTTCTCGAACAATTTTTGGCAGGGTAAAATGCACTCTTTTATTGAAGCTGTAAAAAGCGGGAAAATACTTATATCCGACGGAGCCTGGGGAACATTTCTATACGAAAAAGGACTTGCTTCGGATGAATGCCCTGAACTCTGGAATTTAACTCACCGCCAGAAAGTATTTGAAATTGCCAAAAGTTACATCGAAGCTGGTTCAGATATGATTCTTACTAACAGCTTTGGCGGTAGTCCCTATAAATTAAAAAGGTATGGTCTGGACGATAGGACATACGAAATCAATAAAGCGGCTGCCGAAATTTCCAGAGAAGCTGCCGGCTATGAGCATTACGTTCTCGGTTCGGTTGGACCAACAGGCGCAATTTTAATGATGGGCGATATTACGGAAGCTGAACTCTTTGAGGGATTTAGACTTCAAATTAAAGGATTGGTAGATGGTGGTGTCGATGCCGTATGTATTGAAACCATGTCCGACATCAACGAAGCACTCATTGCAATTAAAGCTGCCAGGTCGGTGTGCGAATTACCGGTAGTTTGCACTTTTACTTTCGAAAAAACCGTCCACAACGAATACAGAACAATGATGGGGGTAACTCCTGCACAAATGGCTGTCGAATTGAAAAATGCTGGCGCTTCGGTAATTGGCACTAACTGCGGCAACGGCTTCGACCAGATGATTGAAATCGTTAAAGAAATAAGAGCCGTGGAAAAAGAATTACCTCTTCTTGTCCATGCAAATGCCGGGAAACCTATCTTCCAGGATGGAAAGACTGTATATCTTGAGACCCCCGAATCGATGGCTCAAAAGTTAAATCTTCTTATTGAAAGCGGTGCCAATATTATCGGCGGATGTTGCGGTACTACTCCTCGTCATATAGAAGCCTTTGTTAAAAAAATTAAAAAGTAGTACGCATGTTTACGATTAAAAACAACGTGAGCAAAAGTATAATATTGGACCTCGAGCCACAGCAGATTACAATTCAAAAAGAAGAAATCGATTCTGTAATCGGATATAAAAATGCAGAACACCATTTTTCGAATATTGTAAATGAAATTCTTTCATTGTTAACTGATAAAATTAATCCCCGTGCAGGGTATGTAATTATTGATAATATTAATTTCCCCGATAAAAAAAGTATCCAGTTGAACGATACGATTTTTCAAACAGGACCAATTGTTACCAGTCAATTGAAAAATGCCGAATTGATGTTCGTTTTTCTTGCTACCATCGGCGATAAAATAGAAAAATGGATAGAAGAATTACGTAAAGAAGGGGAGCTGGCTTATAGTTATATTGCCGATATAATTGCTTCTGCCGCTGCCGAAAAAACTGCCGATTTCATTCACGATTATATTACAAGAGAAATGGAAAAAAATAATATGGGAGTTTCCAACAGATATAGTCCCGGTTATTGCACTTGGCATGTTAGCGAGCAGCATAAGCTTTTTTCTTTATTCCCGAAAAATTTTTGCGGTGTAACACTCAAAGAATCTGCTCTAATGGTGCCCATTAAATCGATAAGTGGAATTATAGCAGCGGGAAATAAGGTCAAGTGGAAGGATTATTTATGTGATACGTGTAACGTAAAAGACTGTACTTACAGAATTAAAAATAAACAAAAAAGTAATAGTTGAGGAAGTTATGACAGACAATCAATGGGAAATATTGAAAAAAGTAATCAAAGGTGAAAAAGTAGAACCCTTGCCAGTTGGATTTATAATTGACAGTCCCTGGCTACCTAATTGGTATGGAATTAAGATAGTAGAATACTTTGCAAGTGAAGAGCTCTGGTTCGCGGCAAATTTAAAAGCAATCAATCAATTTCCTGACGTAATATTTTTGCCAGGTTTTTGGTCCGAGTATGGAATGTGTACAGAGCCATCGGCATTTGGTGCTCGTTCGTCTTTTCCGCCAAATGAATTTCCGCACGCTCATAAATTGATTAATTCAGCAGATGAAATCGAATCTTTGCATCAACCAAATCCCGTAACAGATGGACTCCTGCCGTTGATGTTAAATCGACTCAAATTATTGCAAAGCAGGATTGAAGAAAATGGCCATAAAATTAGATTTGCTGTAGCACGAGGTCCTTTGAATATTGCCAGTTACTTGATGGGTACTACTGAATTTCTTACCACAATGATGATGATGCCAGGTAAAGCACACGTTTTATTGAGAAAAATTACAGACTTTCTTAAAGATTGGCTTGATTTACAGAGAAAAACTTTCCCATCTATCGACGGAATATTTTTGCTGGATGATATTATAGGATTTATTGGCGAACCTGAATTTAAAGAATTTGCTCTGCCATATTATAAAGAATTATTCAATACGGATGTGTCGATAAAATTTCTGCATAATGACGCACCGTGTAAAGTTTCTGCGCCTTTTTTGAATGAAATGGGAGTTAATTTATTTAATATGGGAATTGATGTTTCGCTTACTGAATTGAAAGAATTAACACAAAATAAAGTTACACTTGTTGGCAATTTACCGCCGCGCGACGTACTTGCCGCCGCTACTCCAGAAGAAGTTGCAGCAGCTACGAAAAAAATGCTCGACGATTTGAAAGATAAATCAAGATTGTTCGCATCATGTGGCGGAGGGATGCCTCCTGGTGTAAAAACAGAGAATATCAATGCGTTCATCAACACCGTTAAAAACTATAAAATATGACAAACAAAGAATCAAAAAGCTCTTACGTTAAAATTACTTCAACAACTCGAGTTTTGTAAATTATTGTTACGGAATTATTGCCATGAAAAAATATCTTATTTTGTTCTTATCCATTTTTATATCATCGTATAAAATTTTCCCTCAGTCAGAAATAAATGATTATAAAGTAGCTGACTGGTTCAATTTTAAAGATGCTGCAATAACATATACGTTTGACGACAATTGTGCTAATCAACTTAAAGAAGTTGTCCCGATGTTTGATCAGTATAATTACAAATTAACTCTTTTTATTGTTACCAATTGGAATCCTGACTGGGAAGGTTTAAGAAAAGCCGCAGCAAATGGACATGAGATTGCCAGTCATACCGTAAGCCATCCTTTTCTCGATCAGATGCCAGAAAATGAACTCGAAAGCGAATTGAAAAATTCCGCTGAGTTAATAGGTGCCAATATCAGAAAAGGAGAGCCTCTTACAATTGCATATCCATATTGCCGCGAGGGCAAATTATCAGTAGTAAAAAAATATTATGTAGCTGCAAGAGGATGTCAGGGTTACATCGAAAATAAGACGCCGTTGGATTTCTATAATATAAGTTCTATAATATGTGGCTCAGAAGGGCCTGTTAAAACTGTTAAGGATTTTAATGACAGAGCTGAAGAAGCAGCAAGACTGAAAGGATGGTGTGTCTACCTTTTGCACGGTATAGATAACGACGGCGGTTATTCGCCTTTGCCCTCTGATACTTTAAGAAAAAGTCTCGATTATCTGAAAAATAATGATGACAGATTCTGGGTCGATAACTTTATTAATGTTGTTAAATATATCAGAGAAAGGAACTGTCTTACGATTAAAGAAAATTACAATAATAACGATACGATTAGCTTTATCGTAACCGATACTTTGAACGATAGCATTTACGATTTCCCGGTGACGATACGCCGTAAAATTCCAGCGGGATGGCAATCATATTCACTGATGAAAAATAATAATGAACTCGCTTCAAAAATAATTAATGAAAATGGACAGAATTATATAGTCTTTAATACAGTGCCGGATAGTTTAGAAATATTACTCATTAAAAATGAAACCACAAATATTAATGACGAACTTATTGACGATAAATTTAAATCCGGTAGGTTGAATACTAACTATCCGAATCCATTTAATCTTACAACAAACATTTCATTTTCTTTAAGTGAACCCGATATTGTAAAACTTACAGTTTATGATATTTTAGGAAGACAGGTAGATTCTGTATCAAAAAATTATTCTTCAGGGTTTCATCGTTTAGTTTATAATGCCAGTAAATTAACAGGTGGTATCTACTTCTACACACTGGATACGAGCAGAGGCAGACTTGGCGTTCGTAAAATGTCGCTATTGAAATAGTAACTGCCAATTAATCCGGAGATGGCATGTCTCGTAAATTATTATTGAATGCTGTATCGATAGCAAATTCGGAACGAAGACGGCTTGTTATGCCGTTGCTCGGTTTTCCGGGAATTAACTTAGTTAAATCAACAATTAAGGTGGCTCAACAAAATTACATTGAGCATTTCAAAGTTTTGTATGCACTATACAATCAATTTCATCCTGATGGAATGTTTCCGTTAATGGATTTATCGCTTGAAGCAAACGCTTTGGGTTGTTATACTCACTTTCCCCCGTACGAATCTGCAACAGTTTTACATACCGATTTTGATGAGTCTACTCTTGAATTTATGAAGAAAATTGAAATTCAAGGAGATTCAAGGGTTTTGAGTTATTGTGCTACGGTAAAAAAAATGTCGGAGAGCTTTGAAAAATCGATAACCTGTGCTTATGTGACGGGTCCATATACTTTAGCAGGTTTAATATTGGGAGCGAGCAGAGCAGCCGAAATGACAATAACAAATCCTGAACTGTTAGATAACCTTTGCCAGATAGCTTACGAAAAAATTAAAGTTTATTCCAGAATGTTAACTGATTCGGGTGCAAAAGTGGTATGTGTTCTCGAGCCAAGCGCTGTTATGTTGGGACCCGAACAATTTATTCGATTCTCTGCCACATATATTAAAAAGATAACTGAGTTTTATGATAATTCTGACATCGCAATTATATACCATATATGTGGAAATTCAATGCATCTGATTGAAGCGATGTGTCAGTCAGGAGTAAATGGATTAAGTATCGATTCGCCTGAAGCGGGTATGAACATTAAGACAGTGTGTAAATTGGCTGGAGAAAATATCCTCGTAATTGGCAATATTAATCCTGCAGGTAAAATATTAAACGGAACATACGAAGAAGTATACAAAGAAACAGAAACGCTCTTAAAAGAAACGGAAGAATTCCCAAACTTTGTATTGAGTACAGGCTGCGATTTGCCTCAGGCAGTACCTATCGAGAATATAAAGGCATTTATGGATGCAGGAAGAAATTATAAATTGCCTTGAAAGTTGCAAAGTTATATACTCGTTCATTAAAAAGCCTTAGAACTTTTTTCATTATTATCAATCAAATTTCTCCTTATGAACGCAAGTTGAATAGTTCTATCCGCTGAAGCAAAATAAATTGAATCCTTCCTTAATAAGCTTAAACAATGCAAGTTCACCTTCGACTGGATTTGTATAAAAAGCTCCCATTTATTTTATATGGCAAAAGTAGATCATTACATTTAGATTTCTTAAGTAGATTTGGCAATCTGGTTAAATTTAATAATCTTTTGCTTTGTATATAGTAAGTATAATAGTGAGCGAAATTTTTTATACAGAAGTTTAATAGTCAATTGTCATCAAATAATTAAAATATACTCAGATCGTGGAGGAGAAATGAAAAGAATTTTAGTAATTGTTCTGTTGGCATTAATTTCAATTAATGTCATGGCGCAGAAAGGTTACAAGCCGACGGAGGAAAATCTTGAAAACCGCGAGTGGTTCAGAAATGCAAAGTTTGGCCTGTTTGTGCACTGGGGAATTTATAGTGTGCTCGGAGATGGTGAATGGGTTATGGAACAACAGAGAATTGATAAGCATACGTACGAAAAAGTTGCGTCGTTTTTCAATCCTGTTGAATTCGACCCGAAAGAATGGGTACAAATGATTAAAGATGCAGGTATGAAATACATCACTATTACAACTCGCCATCACGACGGATTCTCGATGTTCCATACAAAAGAGAGCGATTGGAATATCATCGATAAAACTCCATATAAAAAAGATATCATAAAAATGATTACTGATGAATGCCATAAAGAAGGAATTAAAATATTCTTTTATTATTCCCTCGTCGACTGGTATCATGAAGATTATTATCCGAGGGGTGCAACGGGACATTACAGTGGCAGAGGCGATAAAGGTGACTGGAATAAGTATATCGAATTCATGAAAGCACAGTTAACCGAATTGCTGACTAACTATGGTGAAATTGCAGGTATCTGGTTTGATGGATTATGGGACAAAGAGGATGCTGACTGGAAAATCGACGAAATTTATGAATTGATTCACAGACTGCAACCACAGTGCATGATTGGCAACAATCATCATCATGCCCCAAATGAAGGAGAGGATTTCCAGATGTTCGAAAAAGATTTGCCAGGACAAAATAAATCGGGCTTCAGTAAAGATACAGAAATAAGCAAACTTCCTCTCGAAACATGCGAAACAATTAATAATTCCTGGGGTTTCAATTTGCGGGATAAAAATTATAAATCCGTGAAAACCATTGTGGATTATCTTGTCAAAGCTGCTGGTAACGACGCTAACTTGTTATTGAATGTCGGTCCAATGCCGAATGGTAGAATTCAAAAAGAATTTGTCGATACATTGCGCAGTGTAGGCAAGTGGCTCCAGAAATATGGCGAAACTATCTATGACACAAGAAAAGGCCCAATTGAACCCCACTCGTGGGGAGTCAGCACTCAAAAAGGGAACAGAATTTTTATTCATCTACTCGCACCAGAAGACGAAGTTATCTTTCTGCCATATAGCGGAAGGGATATAAAACATATAAAGTTGTTTGATTCAAACAGGTCACTCGATTACATTCAAAATAAATTGGGAGTTTTAATAAAAATTGCGAAAGATGATTTTCAGCCTTACGACACAATCCTTGTGATTGAAACGAACGATTGACTTAGTGCTTGTTTTTAAAGATGATTGTAAACGTTGTGCCGACTCCTTTCTCACTTTCCACAGATATATCGGCATTATTTATTTCACAATATCTTTTAACTAAAGCGAGACCCAGTCCATTGCCTTCGAATTGTCTGGTGTAACCCCTTTGTTCCTGAGAAAAGGCAGAGAAAAGGTAAGGCAAATATTCTTTTGAAATTCCAATTCCAGTGTCGGAGATTTTGATAGTTACGTTCATTTTATCGTCACGGTAGGCTGCAATTTCTATTTTACCCTTGAAGGTATATTTAATTGCATTGTCTGTTAAATTAATAATTATCTGCGTTAAAGAATATTCATCCGCGTAAACGGTCAAATTAACGTCTTTTACATTCAAGACTAAATCGAGGTTTTTCTTTCTGGCTTTATGTTCAAATTCAAGGAATAATTCATCGAGTAGATTTCCAAGATTAATATCTTTAAAGTGCGTTTCGTAACTTCCAGTTTGCAACTCAGACATATTAAGAATAAGGTCGATTGTTCTTACTATTCTATCGCCGGCTTTATCGATTGATTCAAAACTTTCTTTGAGCAACTGGTCTTTTTCTGAGTCTACTGATTCCCGGATTAAGTCAACAAAATTCAAAATTGTATTTATGGGCGAGCGAATTTCATGCGACATCTGAGCTAAAAATTCACTTTTTAACTTTTCTGAACTTTCCGCTTTCTCTTTTGCTTTAAGTAATTCTTGTTCTATTTCTTTTCGTTCGTTAATTTCACGGATTAATTTTTCATTCAATGTAGTTTTTTCTCTGATGAGAGATTCAAGTTCGCTTTGTCTTTTACGTACGGAATTTATTTTAAGTCTGTAGCTCGTAAAAATAGCAAGCAGAATAACAGACGCTGCAAGTAACCTGAACCACCACGTCTGATAAAATGGTGGATGAATGATAATATTAATCTTAACACCCTTTTCGTTCCAGTATCCAAAGGAATTAGCAGCTTTGATATAGAGCGTATATTTACCCGGCGGTATTCTTGAAAAAACGGCATAGTTCAGATTACCGATATAATACCAGTTATTATCCAGACCTTCCATTTTATACGCATAAGAATTTTTATCGGGCGCCGAGAAATTCATAGCTGCAAATTTGATTGTAAATACATTTTGCTTGTATGTGAGATGTATCTCATTAAGATATGAAATGTGTTTTGGTAAAATAACATTACCGTCTATTTCATCTCCAATCTTGACAGGTGAGTTAAACAATTCAAAATCGGTCAATACAACTTTCGGAGGAATTGTATCGATTATTATTTCGTCAGGTTTAAACATAACCATTCCTTTATTGCCTCCGAAAATAAACTCGCCTGTAGTTTTAAGTTTTACGGCAGAACGGACGTAGTATTCATTGCTCGGCAGTCCGTTGCTTTTGTCGAAATTGATAAATGAGTTATTTGATGGATTGAATTTGGAAATTCCTTTATTTGTACCGATCCACAAATTTCCTTCGAAATCTTCCAGAATGCTCTGAATATTATTGTCAGGCAAACCGTCCTTCTTTGTATAACTCTTGAACGAAATATTTCCTTTTTCATCTGTAATAACTCTGTTTATACCCTGTACAGTTGCAACCCAGAGGTTGCCTCTACTGTCCTCAAATAAACTCAATACTTTATTGTCGCTTATGCTATTGGAATTATTGGGTATATGTTTAAAATGTTTGAAAGTCTTATTCTTGTAATCGAATAAGTCGAGTCCGCTTTCATCAGTACCAATCCATATTCTTCCTTTGCTATCCTGGAATGCGACCCACAAATTGTCGCTTGCAATGCTATTAGTATCGCGAGGATTGTGTTTTAAGTATATGAATGATTTTCTCCTTTTATCATAAATATTCAAACCGCCACCGTATGAAGCAAAAAGAATTTCGCCCGTATTTATCTGAGTAATAGAGAACATAAGATAGCTGCTCAATTGTGGAGTGGTGTAATTGATGAAATTGTTTCTTAAGGGATCGTATCTCGAAACTCCCTGATCTGTTGAAATCCATATTTCTCCATCTCGATCCTGATAAATAGTCCTTATTCTGTTATCGATCAACGAGTGAGAGTCGTCTGCATTATTCGTGAATTTAACAAATCCTTTGCGCGATGGATTAAATCTGTAAACTCCGTTACCGTAAGTTCCAATCCATAAATATCCATTTTTGTCTTCAAGTATGGAATAGATCATTGCAGGATTACCATATGAGTCGTTGTCTGGCAAATTAACGAAACGAAAACGAGATTTTTTAAAATCAAGTTTATTCACCCCTCCGCCGTTTGTTCCAATCCAGATTATTCCACCATTATCCTTGTAAAGTGAGAATACATTATTGCTATTAAGACTGTAGGGATTATTATGCTGATAATGAAAAGAAGTGAATTTTTCTTTCGATTTGTCGAATCTGAACAATCCGTTTATATTTGTTGCAATCCACAAATTACCGTCGTCATCTTCAATGATCGATCTTATTGTTTTATCAGGGCTTTTTGCTGTGAAAGGATTATAATAACGGATGAAGTTATTATTTTTAGAAGAATACCGATGGAGTCCTTCACTTGTACCAAGCCAGAGTTGACCTCTTTTATCTACGAAGAGGGCATTTACAAAATTAGATTGAAGACTGTTATCGTTGCCAGGAATATTAAAATAAAATTCTGAACTGTTATTTTCGGGATTAAACTTGATCAATCCATTCCAGGCACCCACCCAGATAATTCCCGTACTGTCTTCTGCAAGCGAGGTTATATATTCCGAACGTTCGTATTTATGAAAAGGAATAATTTGTGTGTAATCGATGAAACGGTCGGTTTCAAAGTCGTATCTGCATAGGCCTTTTTCTGTACCAATCCATAGCCTTCCTTTTGAATCGTATAATAGTGCTCTAACACGATTAGATATCAAGGGATTATTACTTCTATCTTCTCTTCGATATCTTGAAAATTTATCCTGAGAACGAATATATCGATTCAAACCTTCGCCTAATGAAGCTATCCAGAGGTCTTTGTTTTTGTCCTCAACAATCGAGTAAAACCCCTGGCCCAAAATGCTGGTTGAATCATCTGGATCAGTTTTGTAGACCTTAAAACCAAAACCGTCGTATCTATTGAGACCGTCAAAAGTTCCGAACCATAAAAATCCCTCAGAATCCTGAAAAATACATAATACTGTATTCTGGGAAAGACCATCCTCTGAGGTTAGATGTTCAAAACGATATTCTTGAGCGGTTGTTATTCCAGATTTGAAATAGAGTGTTAAAAAAAATAATATATAAGTAACAGGCAACTGCCCTTTTATGAAATCTATCAAATTGTGCATGCTGTAAAATAGTTATATCTTTATTTATTATCGAGCAAAATTACAATTTATTTTAATGAACTGGATGACTGGGATAAATGTTACAATCTCAATAAATGGAGGAATTATGTTAAGGAAAGTCGTTTTTTTATTTTTATCATTCACTCTGGTTTTTCCACAAACCAAAAGCAATATTTATGATTTCAACGTTAAAGATATCGATGGGAAAGACGTGTCACTAAGTAAGTACAGAGGAAAGGTTTTGTTAATTGTTAACGTAGCCAGTAAATGCGGCTTTACGCCCCAGTATGAAGGACTTCAAAAAATATATGAAAAATATAAAGAGAGAGGGTTTGAGATACTTGCATTCCCGTGCAACGACTTTAATGGCCAGGAGCCAGGTACAAATGAAGAAATTAAAGAATTTTGTACAACAAATTATAATGTTACATTTAATTTGTTCGATAAAATCCACGTACTTGGAAAAAATAAAGCGCCACTTTATGAATTCCTGATTAATTACAACGGGATTGAAACCGGCGACGTAAAGTGGAATTTCGAAAAATTTATTGTTGATAGAAACGGGAAAGTTGTCGCCCGATTTCGCAGCGCTGTAAAACCAGACAGCAGGGAAGTTATCGGACAAATTGAAAAATTACTTAACTGAAAATCAATTAAGTCCCAGTTCCTGCTTAACTTCCTGTTTAGCTGCAATGATGTCTCTGTGACTCAATTTCAGATTGTTAGTTACTAATCTGACTAGATGGTCTTCGTAACGATTTAAGTCTTTGTCTGCAAATATCAAATGCCATATATGTTTGACCAGCGTGTATTTTTCGTCTTCGTTGAGATATTGATTAATAACATTGGTGAATTCATAAATACTTACGCTATGTAACACTGCATCTTCGGCAATATCGAGAAGCTCATGGACTTCTTCGTCGTTTAATTTGAATAATTTTTTTATCGATTTAATTAGGGTTTGTCTTTCGTCGTTTGTAAATTGATTATCCGCTCTTGCAATTTCAAGAAAGATAGAAGCGGCTGCTAATTGTAATTTTTTGTTAGATTTTTGATTCTTTAAGATAGCATCGAGATTCGACATTTAATTTACTCCAATATTCGTATGAAATTTCGTCGGATAATATAAAAAAGATAATTGATAGAATTTTGATTATTTGTAGCTAGAGAGAAAAAATTTTCCCTCACATTTTGAAAACGGCCCAAAAACGAAGGGAATAAATAAATCAATTGAGTAATTTTATTTTTTTTGTTTTAGGCAATTGCTAAAAAAATATTTTTTAATTAAGTTACCATTCCCACGTGAGAGACAGAAGCTCTTAAAGTAATAAACAAGTTTCGTTCACCAATTGATTGGAGAACACATGAAGGTTAATCGTATCTTTACAGTCGAGGGGAAGGACCCTTTTGAATCAATTGAGTTTGTAAAACGTACATCTGAGATTAAAAATCCGGATGGTTCAATAGTCTTCCGAATGGAAGAAGTTACGGTACCTAAAGAATGGTCGCAGGTAGCAACAGATATTATTGCGCAAAAGTATTTCAGAAAAGCGGGTATACCTAAATTGCTTAAAAAGGTAAAGGAAGAAGGGGTGCCCAAGTGGTTGCAGCCCTCTGTACCTGACCTAAAATTAAGTGAATTGCCCGAAAAAGACCGATTTACATCCGAAACCGACGCACGGCAGGTATTTCATCGATTGGCCGGCACATGGACTTACTGGGGCTGGAAAGCTAAATATTTCGATTCAGAAGGGGATGCAAGGGCATTTTACGATGAACTGGTTTATATGCTGGCAAAACAATATGCAGCTCCCAATTCGCCACAATGGTTCAATACAGGGTTAAACTGGGCATACGGCATCAACGGACCAGCTCAAGGCCATTATTATGTCGATTTCCAAACTGGCGAATTAACGCAATCTGAAGATGCATATACACATCCACAGCCACACGCATGTTTTATTCAATCGATAAAAGACGACCTTGTCAACGAAGGTGGTATCATGGATCTCTGGGTACGCGAAGCACGCCTCTTCAAATATGGCTCGGGCACAGGCACAAACTTTTCTGATATCAGAGGAATAAATGAACCTCTCAGCGGTGGCGGTAAATCGTCCGGTTTGATGTCCTTCCTGAAAATCGGCGATAGGTCGGCCGGAGCTATTAAGTCCGGCGGCACTACACGTCGCGCTGCTAAAATGGTAACTCTCGATATCGACCATCCCGATATTGAGGAATATATAAACTGGAAAGTTGTTGAGGAACAAAAAGTTGCAGCGCTGGTGGCAGGTTCGAAAATTTGCAATTTTCACTTAAATAATATAATGAAGGCCTGCTACGAAGAACATCCCGAAAACGACCGTTTTAACAAAAGAACAAATTTAAAACTGAGGAAAGCAGTCATCGAAGCACGCAAGGCAAAAGTTCCCGAAAATTATATCGATCGCGTAATCAAATTAGCCAAGATGGGATTCCGTTCAATCGAATTTCCAATTTATGACACCGACTGGAATTCAGAAGCCTACGCAACCGTTTCGGGGCAGAATTCGAATAACTCTGTACGCGTTTCGAATGATTTTATGAAAGCTGTTTTAAACGACGAAGAATGGAATCTTTACTGGCGCACCGAAAAAAAGAAAGCTGCCAAAGAAGGAAGAAAACCAGTTCCATGCAAGACATTGAAAGCAAGAGACTTGTGGGATCAAATTGCATACGCGGCCTGGTCGTGTGCAGACCCCGGCTTACAATATGACACTACAATTAATGAATGGCACACCTGTCCAAAAAGTGGTAGGATTAGGGCTTCAAATCCATGTAGTGAATATATGTTCCTCGATGATACGGCTTGTAACCTGGCATCTTTAAATCTTGTCCGTTTCTATGACGAAAATAACCATAAATTTAATATCGAAGCTTATCGGCATGCCGTAAGACTCTGGACGATTGTACTGGAAATAAGCGTATTGATGGCTCAATATCCCAGCAAAGAGGTGGCGATAAACAGTTATGAATTCAGAACACTTGGACTGGGTTATGCAAATCTCGGCTCCTTATTGATGCGCCAGGGAATACCGTACGACAGCAAAGAGGCCACTGCAATTACAGGTGCATTGACAGCAATTATGCATATGCATGCTTACGCTACATCGGCTGAAATGGCAAAAGAATTAGGTACATTCAAACGTTATTCTGAAAACAAAGAGGATATGCTGAGGGTAATTCGAAATCATCACCGAGCTGCCTATAATGTACCTGCAAAAGAATACGAAGGACTTTCGATAATTCCGATGGGAATTGACCCTGAATATTGCCCATCCGATCTATTGAAAGCAGCCCGTCAGGATGCCGACCTCGCTCTGGAAATGGGCGAAAAATACGGTTTCAGAAACGCTCAGGTTACCGTTATTGCTCCTACAGGCACAATCGGTTTGGTAATGGACTGCGATACCACAGGAATTGAACCCGATTATGCGCTCGTTAAATTCAAAAAACTCGCAGGTGGAGGTTATTTCAAAATTATTAATCAATCGATTCCTCCTGCGCTCAGAAAACTTGGCTACAACGAAGATCAGATTAAAGAAATCGTTAAATATGCCAAAGGGTCAGGAACCTTAGAAGGATGCCCTTATATCAATCACGAATCCCTTAAAGCAAAAGGTTTTACTGAAGAAATACTGAACAAAATTGATAATATACTTCCCACTGTATTCGAAATCAGCTTCGCATTCAATAAATATACCTTAGGTGAAAAGTTCTTGAAAGAACAGCTCGGTTTTACCGAAGAGCAAATTAATGACATTGAATTCGATTTATTGACTGAACTCGGCTTTACACGTGAAGAAATTTCGGCAGCCAACGATTACGTTTGTGGTACAATGACAATTGAAGGTGCCCCTTTTCTTAAATACGAGCATTATCCCGTTTTTGACTGTGCCAATAAGTGCGGCAAAAGGGGAACTCGTTTTATAAAGCCAGAAGCTCATATAAGAATGATGGCGGCCGCTCAACCTTTTATTTCCGGTGCAATTTCCAAAACCATAAATCTACCGAACTCAGCTGAAATCGAAGATATTAAAAATGCATATATGCTGTCGTGGAAACTTGGATGTAAAGCCAATGCACTCTATCGCGATGGTTCCAAGCTTTCACAACCTCTTAATACTATGACCGAAGAGGAAATTGAGGAAATTCTCGAAAAGAAAGAAGAAAACGATATTGTAAAGATTGCGGAAAAAATTATTCACCGATATATTGCCAAAAGAAGAAGACTGCCCGACAGAAGAACCGGTTATACCCAAAAAGTGAAGATTAACGGACAATCGGTTTATCTTCGTACGGGAGAATATGAAAATGGACAGCTCGGCGAAATCTTTATTGATATGCACAAAGAAGGAGCTGCATTCCGAAGTCTTTTGAATTGTTTTGCCATCTCAATTTCCCTCGGATTACAGCACGGTGTACCTCTCGAAGAATTTGTGGACGCATTTGTATTTACTCGTTTCGAACCGAGTGGTATTGTAACTGGTCACCGCAGAATTAAAATGGCAACTTCTGTAATCGATTATATTTTCAGAGAACTGGCTGTCACTTATCTCGGTAGAAACGACCTGGCGCATGTCGACGAAGAAGAAGTAGCGGGTAATCGGAAACAAGCCGCTGCTTCCTGCCGTACTATTGTCGAAACCGACTATGTCGACGAGGAAGTGGTTAGTGAAAGAATGGTAGAACTCGATAAAAATTCAGAAAAAGACAATGGCAAATGGACTTCCTCTCCTAAGGTGGAAGACAAAATTAAAATGATTTCGCGTAACGATCCTGTAGCCAAAGCACGCGAACAAGGATACACCGGCGATATTTGTCCCGAATGCCAGAGCATGACGATGGTACGTAACGGAACTTGTTTGAAATGCACTACTTGCGGAGCTACTACCGGCTGCAGTTGATTTTTTTTACGAAGGGGGGCATATTGCCCCCTTTTTTATTTTTATAAAGGATTACGAGATTTTTTATATTTACCCAGTTCATTTTGATTATGTCCATTTTAATTGACTTTTTACCCTAAAAGGGATAGTTTTTCAGTCTTGATTTAGAATTATGATTGCCGAAAATATTAAAAATATACTGGATCGAATTGAGAGAGTATGCAATCGTTGCGGGCGCAGCTCAACGGAAATTAAGTTAATCGGCGTTACTAAAACCGTTCCTGAAGAAACTATTATCGAAGCTTATAATGCCGGGCTCAAAGTATTTGGCGAAAATAAAGCCCAGGAATTAAAAGACAAAGCAGATAATCTTGCCGATTACAGCGATATTGAATGGCATTTTATCGGCCATCTGCAGACGAACAAAGTTAAGTACGTTATTGATAAAGCCGAATATATACATTCGGTCGATTCGTTGAAACTTGCTGAAGAAATTGAAAAAAGAGCACAGAAAATTTCGAAAATCCAGAACGTTCTACTGGAAATTAAAACCTCTGAAGAAGTTTCCAAATTCGGATTGACAGATACGGATGAAATCTATCGCTTAGCAGAATTTTGTAAAAAATCTGCAAATTTAAAACTAACGGGTTTAATGACTATTGCTCCTTTTACAGATGACAAAAAGATCGTCCGAAATGCATTTATAAATTTGAAAAAGTTAAAAGAAAAATTGACAAGCGACGGTTTTGAAATGACTGAACTGTCGATGGGTATGACGAGCGACTTTGAAATTGCTATTGAAGAAGGAGCAACGATGGTACGGATTGGAACGGCAATTTTTGGAGAGAGGAGTAAATAAAAATGAAGTTTACTCCTTACGGCATAAAGAATCAGGAATTTAATAAATCCGTCAGAGGTTACGACAGAGACGAGGTTAAAGCCTTTTTGGAACGATTGGCCGATGAGTTTGAAAAAATATCAAGTGAAAACGAAAAATTGCAAAAAGAACTCGAGTTGAAGGAGGAACAATTAACTGAGTATAAAAGACTCGAAAAAAATTTGCAGGCAGCGCTGCTAAGTGCGACTGAAACAACATCAAAAGCGGTCGATTCTACAAAAAAGCAAACCGCATTAATGATTAAAGAAGCGGAAATTAAAGCTACCCAAATGATCGAAAAAGCCAAAGCAAGCGCAGATGCATTGAGAGAGTCAATAGTTAAACTGAGAGAAGAAAAAAAATTGTTGATTTCAAAATTAAAAGCTATGGTCGATACACAATCCAATTTAATGGAAATGATAGCTGATAAAAATAAAACAATGCCGGATCTTAAATTGAGGAGAGAAATAAAAGACGATTCCCAAAAGGAAGAGCAAACCGATATTAACGTAGACGATATACTGGAGAAGTTGCTATGAGTAAACTTATCGAAAATATTAATGAAACTTTGAATGTTATAAAAAAATATACGGATAAGAAATACGAAGTGGGGATCATCTTAGGAACTGGATTGGGTGGTCTGGTAAAAGAAATTGATGTCGAACATACGATCGACTATGGCGAACTACCTCACTTCCCACTTTCAACTGTAGAGTCGCATCAGGGAAAATTGATCTTCGGCAAAATCGGTAACAAAAACGTCGTTGCAATGCAGGGGAGATTTCATTACTACGAAGGATACTCCATGAAGCAAATTACTTATCCTGTTCGTGTAATGAAATTTCTCGGAGTTAAATATTTAATGGTTTCAAATGCATGCGGAGGCATGAATCCTCTTTTCAAAAGAGGAGACATAATGTTGATTGTCGACCATATAAATTTATTGGGCGATAATCCTTTAATCGGTCCGAATGAAGACCAGTTAGGACCGAGATTTCCAGATATGAGCGAGCCTTACAGCAAGGAATTAATAAAATTAGCGGAAGAAGCGGCTTTGAGAAATAAAATACGAATTCAAAAAGGGGTTTATGTGGCTGTCCCCGGACCAAATTTAGAAACTCGAGCAGAATACAGATTTTTGAGAACAATCGGCGCCGACGTCGTTGGAATGTCTACCGTTCCTGAAAATATAGTTGCCAATCACATGGGAATGAAGGTACTGGGTATAAGTATTATCACAGACGAATGTTTTCCCGAAGCTCTCAAACCGGTATCATTGGATGAAATTCTGCAAGCAGCAAACGAAGCTGAACCGAAAATGACTTTGATAATGAAGGAAGTGATCGAAGCATTATGACAGAAAGAAAAAATATCTATTATGCAACACCGGGATTATTGGCTGTAATAATTTTTGCGTCGGATTTTTTGAGTACTGAAATATTCAAGTCGGGTTATCAAGATTTTTCTGTATGGTTTCTTCTCTCGCTCTTTGCATTTGTATGCGGATGGCTTATTAATAAGACACTCGGTTATAATCATGGAGGCAAAGTTATTTTTGCAGTGATAATTTCTGTTTCATTCATAAGCGTTGTTATGATAACGATGTTCAGGGAATATTTCGGTCTTAATGATCTGCTGGTTGAAAACATGATTCTTTATTTG
This sequence comes from Melioribacter sulfuriphilus, assembly GCF_052656625.1. Classification (NCBI taxonomy): domain Bacteria; kingdom Pseudomonadati; phylum Ignavibacteriota; class Ignavibacteria; order Ignavibacteriales; family Melioribacteraceae; genus Melioribacter; species Melioribacter sulfuriphilus. The sequence continues at coordinate 313,504 of NZ_JBQXXK010000001.1, forward strand.
TTGCGAAACGTTATGCTTGGCTCGATGGCACTATTTGGGATGGTCACGTGTGAACTTTTAATCATGCAGCGCGATAAAATAGCTGGAGCAAAAAGTCGGGATGAGATTAAAAATTTACTTCAATCGGCTAAAAGAGAAGCTGATATTATAATCGACGAAGCTAAAATTGCTGCCGACAAAATTATATACGAAGCTCAAAAAACAGCCGACGAAATTATCAGTCGTAAAAATCAGCTCGAAATGCAATTGAAAGAATTAATTGCAACTGAAAAAGAATTAATCAAAAAATATGAAGCAGAAGAATAGTTACTCATTAATATAGAGATAAAAGATGTTCAAGCAATTTGATGAAAAAATAAGTTACCCGAAAATCGAAGAAAAAATTCTCAAGTACTGGAAGGAGAATAAAATATTCGAGAAAAGCATCGAAACAAGGAATAAAAATTTTCATTTCACGTTTTATGAAGGTCCTCCAACTGTAAATGGCAAACCGGGCATTCATCACGTGATGGCACGTACGCTGAAAGACCTCGTCTGCCGTTATAAAGCCATGAAAGGATTTCGAATTCAACGTAAAGCTGGGTGGGATACTCATGGTCTTCCTATCGAGATTGCACTCGAAAAAGAACTCGGATTTACTCAAAAGTCGGACATCGAAAAATACGGCGTCGGCAAGTTCAATAAAAAGGCGAAAGAACTTGTTTACCATCATATCGAAATGAAGGAAGGATGGCGCACACTTACCGAAAGAATGGGCTACTGGATTAACCTCGACGACCCGTATATTACATGTACAAATGAATATATTGAATCGGTATGGTGGGCACTGTCAGAATACTTTAAAAAAGGATTGATCTACAAGGGCTTCAAGATTGTTCCGCAATGCCCACATTGTGAAACTCCTCTGTCGTCGCATGAACTTGCACTTGGCTATAAAGATGTACGTGATCCGAATGTTTATGTAAAGTTCAAACTGAAAGACGAGGACGCATCGGTACTTGTATGGACAACTACGCCGTGGACGCTTATTTCGAACGTGGCTTTAGCAGTTGGAGAAGAGATCGATTATGTTAAAATTAAGACAGAGAATCACGGTGTGCTCTACCTGGCAAAAGCTCGACTCTCGGTTATAACTGAAAATTATGAAATACTGGCAGAGTTGAAGGGCAAAGACCTACTCAACAGGGAATATATTCCGTTATTCAATTACATAAAGGTTAATAAAAAAGCGTGGTACATTATAGCAGGAGATTTTGTTAGTACAGAAGACGGTTCGGGAGTGGTGCATATAGCCCCTGCTTTCGGCGCTGACGACTATGAAGTTTCTATTAAATACGATCTTCCATTTATTCAACCTGTTACTAAAAACGGTCGTTTTACTGACGAAGTTACAGATTTTGCAGGTAGGCTGATTAAGTCAATTAAATTCGAAACGCACGAAGAAAAAGGAGTCGATCCGGATATCATTAAAAATCTTAAAGAAAGAGGATTGATTTACAGAGCAACAACGGATTATCTTCACTCATATCCTCATTGCTGGCGATGCGACAATCCTTTAATTTATTATGCCAGAGACAGCTGGTATATTAGAACCACACAGATAGCACACAGAATGATAGAACTCAACAAAACAATTAATTGGCATCCACCAGAAGTTGGTGCCGGTCGATTTGGAAATTGGCTGGAAGAAAATAAAGACTGGTCGCTATCTAGAGATAGATATTGGGGAACCCCGCTTCCAATCTGGATTAACGAAGATGGGGAGATGTTTGCAGTTGGTTCAATTGCTGAATTGAAGGAAGGCTTTGTAATTAGGGACGGCAAGAAAATTGCTGTAAAAGATTTACCAGATGACGAAATCGATTTGCATAAACCATTTGTTGATGAAATCAAGTTCGAAAAAGGAGGGAAGATCTATTCCAGAACTCCGGAATTGATCGACGTCTGGTTCGATAGCGGTGCCATGCCCTTCGCACAATTTCATTATCCCTTTGAAAATAAAGAATTATTCGAACAAAATTACCCTGCAGATTTTATTTGCGAGGGCATCGATCAAACACGTGGCTGGTTCTATACTTTGCATGCAATTGGTACGATGCTATTCGACAGCATTACTTTTAAGAATGTTATTGTAAATGAACTTGTGCTCGATAAAAATGGACTTAAAATGTCCAAATCGAGGGGCAATACAGTCGATCCCTTTGCTTTGTTTGAAAAATACGGGGCCGACTCAACCCGATGGTATCTGGTAACCATAAGTCCACCATGGAAACCAACTTTGTTCGACGAAGATGGCATTGTAGAAGTACAGAGAAAATTTTTCGGAACGCTTGTCAATACCTATTCCTTCTTTGCACTCTATGCAAACATCGACAAATTTACTCATCAAGAAGAAATAATCCCTTACGAAGAGCGTCCAGAAATTGATAGATGGATTATATCCAAATTAAATGCGCTCGTGGAAGAATACGAAAAATATATGGAAGATTACGAGGTTACCAAAGCCGCCAGAGCTTTATCGAATTTTACTATCGACCAATTATCCAACTGGTACGTAAGGAGAAACAGACGCAGATTCTGGAAATCGGAAATTAACAAAAATAAATTATCAGCTTATCAAACATTATATGAATGTTTAATTACCGTTTCAAAATTAACAGCTCCATTTGCTCCGTTTATCGCCGAAGAGATCTATCTTAATCTGAATGAGGTAACGAAAAAAGAAGATTTTGAGTCGGTACATCTGGCATATTATCCAAAATCGGGTTACAGAGACAAAGCGCTCGAAACAAAAATGGACGTAGCTCAGAGGGTTGTTTATCTTGCTCGTTCGATCAGAGCAAAAAATAATCTTAAAGTACGTCAGCCGCTACGGAAGATGATGGTCTATGTCGATAAAGATTTACGTGATGCGCTCACTAAAATGAAAGATGTGGTTCTTGAGGAGGTTAATATCAAAGAAATGGTAATTCTCGAAGACGACGCTGGTATAGTAAACAAAAGTGCAAAACCGAATTTCAAAACGATTGGTCCAAAATTTGGAAAACTCGTAAAAAAATTGGCGGAAAAAATTAAAGAACTCGATAAAGAGTCGATTAAACTTATTGAAAAAGGAGAAACAGTTGAGATTGACGTCGAAGGTGAAAGGGTGTCGATCGGTAAAGAAGACGTGGAAATTGTAAGCAGCGAGATCGAAGGCTGGCTCGTAGAGACGGAAGAAGGAGTAACAGTCGCAATTGACACTGAACTGACAGAGGAACTTATTGCAGAAGGTTATGTAAGAGAATTCGTCAATAGAGTTCAGAACATGAGAAAAGATCTCGATTTTGAGGTAACCGACAGAATCGATCTTTATGTTGACGGCGACGAAAAGTTAATTAAATATTTGAGCAATTTTAACGATTATATATCAAATGAAGTCCTTGCAAAAACGATTAAATTTAATGCTGAAGGCGGTAATGTTCAAGAATGGGAATTGGGAGATTTCAGGTGCAAGATCGGTATTGAAAAAGCAATAACTTAGTAACGGAGGAAACATGGCAAAGAAACAGACTCAAAAGAAGAGTTCTGCCGGTTCAAAAAAAACGTCGGCCAAGAGTGTTAAAACGAAAAATACTGTCTCGGCTGCTTCAAAAAAGAAGACGCTCGACAAAAAAGCGACAACTAAAACTTCGAAAAAAGCGACACTCAAAAGAAGCGTTGCATCGAAGAAATCTAATGCTGAAACAAAAACAAAGAAAAAAATCCCGAAAACTACGGAGCAGAAAAAAATGACATCTGATAATAAAGTTGAAGTAATGTCCCCAACCAAAAAAATAAGAAAAATTCAAGGGTATTCGAAAGCTGAACTTGAAGAATTCAAACAAATTATTATTCAAAAAAGAAATGAAATAATCGAACAACTTCAGGCGCTTAAAGAACAAATGATGGATCCATCCACTGGACAATACGTAAACGAGAATTCGCCTTATTCGCTCCATATGGCCGAACAGGGTACAGACGCAATGGAACGTGAAAAACTTTATCTCTGGGCACAGCGTGAAAACAAATTTTTGGGCTATCTCGACGAAGCATTGCAAAGAATCGAAAATGGAACCTACGGTATTTGTATTGAATGTATCGACGAGCCTCAACATCTTTGTCCAACATGTCCATTAATTCCAAAAGAAAGACTAAAAGCCGTGCCGCATACCCAGCATTGTTTGCAGGTAAAACAAAAGATGCAATCCAAATAATTTACGGAATATTAAGTGAAAGCACTTTATGTAACTTTAACAGTAATAGTAATTGACCAGATAACTAAATTAATTGTAAAGGGAATCTCGATCCCCTTTTTGAATCTCCATTTTGAAGGCATGTCGTATGGTGAAAGTATCAACGTCATAGGCGATTTTTTTAAGATTACTTTTGTTGAAAATCCCGGACTGGCATTTGGAATCGATGTAAATGACAGTGCTAAATTGTTGCTCTCAATCTTTTCGTTAATTGCTAGTGCTGGAATCTTCTACTATTTATATAAATCGAAACACCAGAAACTTGTTGTGCGTGCTGCTCTTGCTTTGATACTTGGTGGGGCTATTGGTAATTTGATAGACCGCACTTTTTACGGTGTTATTTATGGATATGCGCCAATATTTTACGGTAGAGTAGTCGACTTTTTCAACGTCGATTTCTTTGACTTTACAATTCTGGGAAGAACATATGACCGCTGGCCTATTTTTAATATTGCGGATGCTTCTGTAACGATTGGAGTAATTTTACTGGTGATCTTTCATGGCAGTGTAAAAGAGGATGTTCATATAAAGCAAACGACCGATTCGGGTGAAATTGTAAAAAAATATGATGAACTATCGACAATAAATTTGTCTGTGGCTGATGTCAAGGATAGTAACGGAAAAGAAGATTAGGATTGAAATACCTCCAGGCAAAAAAAAAGAAAGAATAGACGTATTTCTATCAAATTCAATCGAACATTCCACGCGATCCAAAATTCAGAAATTAATTAAATCTGAACTCGTCTTTGTAAATGGTAAAATTGTTAAAGCCAATTATCTTGTTAACCCTGGAGATATTATTGACGTAACAATTCCGATTTCTCCTCGCCCTGAAGAAACAATTCCAGAGGAAATTCCACTGGATATTGTTTACGAAGATGAATATTTATTGATTGTAAATAAGCTTGCAGGAATGGTAACGCATCCCGCATTTGGTAATTACACGGGTACGCTTGTAAATGCTTTGCTTGCTTATACGAATAAATTAAGTCAGTTGAACGATAAAGGAAGGCCGGGGATAGTTCATCGGCTCGATAAAAACACAAGCGGGCTTCTTCTGATTGCCAAAGACGAATGGACACATGCCCAACTGGCAAAGCAATTTTCTGCGCATACCATCGATAGGGAATACTGGGCGGTGTGCTGGGGATTATTTAAAGAAAAAAAAGGTGAGGTAATCGGAAACATTGCGCGGTCAACTAAGGACAGGAAAAAATTTGCCGTCAGTGAAAGTGAAGGGAAATATGCCCACACATTTTATGAAGTCATTGAAGAATATGATTTTGCATCGCTTGTAAAATTAAGATTGAAAACTGGCAGAACCCACCAAATTAGAGTGCACATGTCGCATATTAATCATCCCATCTTTGGCGACCCAACATACGGCGGTAGAAAAATTGTATATGGTGCAGAACTTCCGAAAATGAAAAGCAGGGTTGAAAATCTCTTGAATATTATGGAACGTCAGGCACTTCACGCTAAAACGCTTGGATTTATTCATCCACACACCAAAGAAAAAATGTTTTTCGATTCCGAGTTAACGGAAGATTTTCAATTGCTTCTGCAAAAACTTAAAAATGATCCCTAAACTTTTTTCTTTCTTTTACGATAATAAATTGCCCTAAGGAACCATACCTACCAATCTTTTGAAAGGACCACATATTTTGTGGTCCCCCACTTTAAAAATTATTTTTTAATTATAGTATGGATAATTTCCAGAAGGTCATCCTGTTCATAAGGTTTAGCAATATAATAGTCGAAACCTTCCTTAAGGAGTTTTTTCTCGTCGCGAAGGAGCGCATACCCGGTTATTGCTATAAGTGGCAGGTTTTTGTATGCTGAATTTTTCCTTACTTCTCTTGCAAAATCGATTCCTGAAGGTCCACTTCCAAGGTTGATGTCAACAAGAATGGCAGTATAAGTGCCATGCTTTAATTTTTCGATAGCTTCATAATAATCGAATGCAGTATCAACTTCGCAAATTTCTTTTAGATAGAGGCTTACAAGTTCGGCATTGAGAATATTGTCCTCTATACTTAGAATTCTGGGTTTGCTTTCGTCAGGTGAGATAATTTTATTTTTGTCCGTTCGACGTGATTTTTTTTCGATAGGAGCAAGTTCTTTATTGTTAAATGTGCCCGGCAGAGTGATTGTAAAGATTGAACCTTTGCCTAGTTCACTTTCGACGCTAATGTCACCATTCATCAAGTTTGCCATTTTTTTTGCAACTGCAAGGCCGAGTCCGCTGCCTTCAAAATTTCTCCTAATGCCTTCACTTATCTGGCGGAATTCTCTGAATATTTTTTCCTGATCCTTTTTAGCTATGCCAATACCAGTATCAATTACTCTTATGGTTGCCAGTATCTGGTTATCCGGTCCAATTTTTGAATTGACTTCTACTGTCACTCCACCTTTTTGAGTAAATTTGATCGCATTGTCTACTATGTGCATTAAAATTTGTTTAAATAAATTTTCGTCTGCTACAGCATTAATATCATTATTAAGCACTTTTATGTCGAACGTAAGGGATTTTTCCGCTGCTGTTTTATTATAATTTGTAAGAAAATACTTCGTATACGAGCCGAGATTGAATTCTGTTATATTGATTGGTATTGTGCCGGATTCGATTTCAGATAAATTAAGAATTGAATTAAGGGTAATGAGTAAACGCTTGCCGGATTTCAAAATTTTATCGACCATTTCCACCTGATCGGTATTTTTAAGGTCGTCTCTCAGTAAGCTGGCAAATCCGATTATCCCAGTTAATGGAGTTCTCAATTCGTGACTCATATTTGAAAGTAGAGTGGATTTAAGCCGATTGGCTTCTTCCGAACTGTCAAGAGCTCTTTTGAGCTCAAATTCCATTTCTTTCTTTTCAGTAATATCTTCTTTGATAGCGAGGAAATTCGTTATTTCGCCGTCTTCATTACGAATGGGTGAGATGCTAACTGATTCCCAATATAATTCACCGTTTTTCTTTTTGTTCTTAAATTCGCCACGCCATTCTTTTCCAGACAATATATTTTCCCACAGGTCTTTATAAATGTGCTCTGAGGTATATCCCGATTTTAGTATACTGGTTTTTTTACCGTAAACTTCTTCGAAAAAATATCCCGTTACTTCGGTGAATTTTGGATTTGTGTACTCGATTCTCCCTTCGAGGTCGGTTATGATGATAATTGAGGAACTTTGATCCACAATGCGGGAAAGTTTATTTATCTGTTCGGAAATTTTCTTTTTTTCAGTAATGTCTCGAATAAATATTAAATCATAAACTTCGTTGTCTAACGGAATAGTTTTAAGATTAATTTCTATGTCGAACTCTGTCATATCTTTTTTAATACCACGAAGATGATAATTCTTCAATTCAGTCGAAGTGTTTCTACATTCTTCTACTTTCTCCTTGAAGCGTTTGAAATATTTCTCATGGATAAATTCTGTGAATTGACGGTAAATAAGCTGGTCCCTATCGATGTAACCGAAAGTATTACGAAATACTTTGTTGTGATAAATAATTGAGTAATCTTTTAAGATAACAATGGCATCGAATGAATGATCGAAAGCATTGAGTAGAAGTGAATCAATATTTGGAGTCGATTTCATACTGTTGAATAATTCCAATAGTTTTGAGAGATTATTATTCATCTACAAATTCCTGTTTATTCTGCTTTGGGTAATGAAACAAAGAATGTAGTCCCTTTATCGATTTCGCTTTCAAACCAGATTTTACCGTTATTTAGTTCTACCATCTCTTTTGATAACAATAACCCAAGACCTGATCCAGGTTCATTTTCGGTGCCAAGCATATTTACCTGTTCACCCAATTTGAACAATTTTTCCTGCGTTTCTTTATCCATACCGATACCCTGATCACTTACGGAAATCTCAATATTACCGTTTGTTCGTTTGCCATTGATAATGATTGTACCACCTCGATGAGAAAATTTAATTGCGTTCGAAAGAAGATTACGAAATACAGTATGCACCATATTTTCATCGGCATAGGCAATTAAATTTTCGCTCAGATAATTAATAACAGTCAACTTTTTGTTGTTAAGAGCGTGTTTGTTCAGTTCAATTATGTTATTGTAAATATCTGTCAGATTTATTCTGGCTGGATTTACTTTCACCTGTCCGAGCAGTAGTCTCGACCAGTTGAGAAGTTCGTCAACAAGATTGTAGAGATTTTTTACGGACGATTTTGCATATCCGAGATAACGTCTTAGTTCCTCTGGATTCAATTCGTCGAAGGTTTCCGATATTATATCAAAAATTCCGAGTAATCCCTGAAAAGGGCTTTTTAAATCGTGTGCAATAACGGATATAAATTTATCCTTAGCGTTTAGTTCTTCTCTCAATTCCTTGTTTTCTTCTTTGAGTTTATTGACGCTATCTACCCCCTCAATTTCCTCTAATTGTTCGTCAGTGACGGCAGGTAAATTAACCGGTAAAGTTAAGCCGCCTCTTATTTTTTCAGAAATGTCAAAAAAAGCCCATAACCTCATTTCCTGTGATAGACCAATGAGAGGATATGTTACTATTTTGATAAAACTATTGCCTTTTGCAGGTAAGATCGTACTGAAATTCTGAGTGAAATCATATGTGAATTTTTCGATAGGCTCAAAATTGAATATATTGCTGATAAAGTGCTCTTTTATATATTCAAAAAATTTACCTGTATCCTTCGTTATAGTCGAATCGAATCCGATATTAAATAAATTATAAAGTGAGCTGTTTGTGTTGATTATTTTACCGCTTTTGTCGGATATAAAAAAGCCTACATCCAAACTATTAAGTAATGAAAATAATGTTTGAATGTGGCTGTTATCGATATTTTTTGCATTAAGTGCCATTATAGTAATTCTAATATAAAAAAGTTATCTGATTTTTCCGCCAATTTGCCCATATTTTTGCCCTTCTTTTTAAAACAATCTTTTTATTTAATAAACACATTCTAATAAACATTATAATTATCGAAAAAAATTTTTAATTATTTAATTTAATTAGAAAATCTTTTTGAAGAAAAATAGACAAAATATATTCAATTTTTCCTAAAACTTTCGATAAATAGTTCGATAATACAATGAAGATTTTTTGACAGCTGGCTAATATTCAGCAGAGTATTTAATAGATATCGATTAAATAGGGTTAAAAAAGATGCTAATTAAAGAGGCATATTTCTTGTATTAATAAAGCAAACAAAACATAAGACATTATGGGAAAAGACATTTACAACCAAACTGCAAGTTCAGAAAAGAAGTCTGCTGACGACATCATTCAGGAACTCTATTCACTTGTCGATAAAGAAAATTTGGAGAATGACCTTGAATTTGTATGCGGACTGATTTCTCATGAAGATAAAGGAGTCCGTAATGCGGCAAGTATGCTGCTATTGAGCAGAAAGCCGGAGAAAGCACCTAAACTGATAGTCCCTTTTATTTCCTCTGAAGATATTTCAGTCCGCAATCTTGCTGGCGAAATTCTGGTAAAATTTGGGAGTCTATCCGTCCAATGGCTGATCGAATACAATAGCGATAAAAGCGACGACGACCAGAAATTTATCATCGATTTGCTCGGATTGATTGGCGACCCAGCAGCAGGAAATCATATAATGGAAGTATTAAGCGCAACAGATAACGATAATGTAATTCTTGCATGCATCGAAGCGCTTGGAAATATCAAGTTCGAAGAGTCAATCGATATCTTGCTTCTTTTTTACGAACGGAATGAATTGTATAAACCTACGATTGTCGAAGCGCTGGGTAAAATTGGTTCGCAAAGAGCTCTCGATTTTCTCCTTTCGAGATTCAACAGAGAAGACGACCTGACAAAATATTCGATTATCGAAAGTTTGGGCACGATCGGCGATATTAATACATATTTCTTTTTATTAGAACAAATTCCCAATATACACGGGCCGCTCGTGTGGCCATTAATTACGTCAATTTACCAGTTAAAGGAAAAGTTTAATCTTGATATTCCATACGAAGACAAGATGAAAAGCCTTCTTTTGTATACGCTTAATGAAGGCAGTGCCGACCACAAAAAAATTGCCCTGAAAATGGTAAAGATATTTAACGATAAGGATATTCTTATCGCAAGTTTAAAATTCCTGGGTGACGATTACGAGCTGGATGATATGGTGCGTGAAAAAATTTACAACAATATTGGATATTTTCTCGAAGAAATTCCGCATCTGCTCGACTCGAAACCCGAAAATATAAAACATATATTGAACCTCCTGATGGGCATTATCTCGTCATTAGGTGAAGAACAAAAAGAAGCGATACCATTACTCTTAATTCGCAATATACTCCACGCGGTAAGCAATTATCTAAGTCATCCGGATGAAGAAGTAAGACGTACAAGTATGGAAATCCTTTTCTATCTCGATGTAGAAACGGCGTTTCTTTTTGTAGATACGATGGTGGCAGACGAGAATATCTGGAATAAAATGAGATTGATTGAAATTCTCGAGTTACTCGAAATCGATGCTTCGACCGAGACACTTGCCAGGTTGAGTAACGACGAGGATGAAATGGTACGCGAACGCGCCGCTGAAATTGTTAATTACAGAAAATCCACTATTTAATTGAAAAGATTATGAATCAGCCATCAGATTTGAAATTATCGGACTTCAGAAAAAACTTGGGTAATGTACTTCCCAAGCCAATGACAATGTCACTTCCGTTATTCCAGGAAATTCGGAAATATATATATGAAAATACCGGAATTTATTTCCAGGATAATAAAAAATATCTTCTCGAAAGCAGATTACAAAGACGCATAAATTATCTGGGGCTAAAGAGTTTCGATGAATATTTTTTGCTTCTCAAGCGAAATTCCAACCCAGAAGAAAAACGATATTTTTACGAAGCAATTACAATCAACGAAACCTTCTTTTTTAGAAATCAACCTCAGCTCGATGCTATGGCATCGAAAATATTTCAGGAAATTATCAACAATAAAAAATTTCAACCTGGCTTGTTGCCTGCTCAGAAAAATAAGATTAGAATCTGGAGTGCTGCAAGTTCTTCTGGTGAAGAAGCTTATTCAATTGCAATGGTTTTCCACGATTTAATTCAACCGAAATTTCCCGATGTTAATCTGGAAATTGTGGGTACTGATATCAACGCAAGTGTAGTGGAAACTGCCAAAGAGGGAGTTTATAAAGAATATTCAATTCGGAACATTCCACCTTATTATCTCAAGAAGTATTTCAAAATAAATGGAAATTCGTATGAAGTGGTACCTGAAATTAAGCAGTTTGTCTCGTTTAAAGTAATGAATCTTTATGACGACATAATGATGCGTACAATGACTGGTTTCGATGTTATTTTTTGTGCGAACGTCTTAATTTATTTCGACACTGCTTCGAAAATAAAGGTGGTTTCTCATTTATATAATTCTCTCAATCGCGGAGGCTATCTTTTTATTGGATATTCTGAAACATTGCAGGGAATTTCGAAAGCTTTTAAGGTGGTCAGTTTTCCAAAAACCGTTGGATATAAAAAGGAGTAGTTTTATAAATGAAACGTGTAATATTAATAGCAGACGATTCTCCCACAATCAGAAAGTTTGTTAGTGTAGCATTAAGCACGAAGGGATACGAAATCATTGCCTGCGCCGATGGTATGGAAGCTCTGGAAAAATTACCCGGTAATAAAATCGATCTGCTGATAACAGACCTGAATATGCCGAATGTCGACGGCTTTCAGTTGATCAAATCGATAAGGGAAAATGAAGAATATAAAGAACTTCCAATAATTGTGCTTTCTTCATTAGGCAGCAGTGAAGACATACATCGCGGACTGGAATACGGCGCAAATTCATATTTAATTAAACCCTTTGATCCGGAAAGAGTACTATACGAAGTTTCAAAATATTTGAATTAGGAGTAATAAAATGGCACTAAAATTCTTAGTTGTGGACGATTCTGTTACAATGAGGAGAATTGTTGCAAATTCCCTCAAATCAATCGGGTACGATAATTTCGTCGAAGCCAGCGATGGCAAAGAAGCTCTGACGAAATTGAATTCCGATGATTCAATCAATTTTGTAATTACTGACTGGAATATGCCCGAAGTTTCGGGACTCGAACTGGTCAAAGCTATTCGTTCGGACGAAAAGAAACAATCGATCCCCATCTTAATGGTTACTACAAGGGGATTAAAAGAAGATATTCTTGAGGCATTACAGGCAAGAGTGAACAATTATATTGTAAAACCTTTTACTCCTCAAATTCTACGTGAAAAAATTGAACAAATTTTAGCCAGCGCTTAATAAGAGGTACATAATGGAAAATAAACTCAGTATGGAACAGGTATTTGAAAAGTTAGGGGACTTGAAGCAGTTTTTTATATTCGGTCAGAAAATTGTTCCCCTCTTCAAAAAAATTATCGATTTTATGACCGACATAGTCCCGCTACTTGAAAATGTTAACAATTCAATACAGGATACCACAAGTAAAATTCCGAAAGCGGCTCATCAAATTAGCAGTGTTACAAGCGCAACGGAAATTGCTACCAGTGAAATACTCGATATTGTAGATTCAATGTCGAATGATATGATAAAAATAAAAAACGAATTGAGCGATCTGAAAAACGGATTTCTCAATCAAAGAGTTGCTCTCGATGCATTTGCGCAAAAAGTACCTGCATCGAGCGAAACGCTGGAGGAACTGAAGTCCAATTTAAGTATTGACGAGCTGGAAAGTAAAGTTATTTCGCTCGAGGAAGTTATTAATAAGATTGAACTGGATGCTACAAACATTACGATTTCACTTCAGGTACAGGATATAACGGCGCAGCAACTTGCTTCTGTCAATCACCTCATCCATTCTGTGCAGGAAAAATTATCTTCGTTGTTGATCGATTTCAATAAACAGGAAGGATTTGTATTGCCCCATGCAGAAACTCCAAAAGTAGATCCCAAAGCATTTAATCCCAATGCTAAGTACGATAGAAGCGAAGCTCATCAGTCGGTTGCTGACCAGCTAATTGAACAGGCAAAACGAAATAATAACGATAACGGAAATAAAACGTCGCAGGAAGAAATAGACAAACTTTTTCGGAACAATGGCTGACATAACACAAAACCCAATGCTCGTCGATCCGGAGATGAAAGAAATTGTCGACAGCTTTTTGCTGGAGACAAAAGAAATTCTTGAAAATCTCGATGTCGACTTGATGGAACTTGAAAAGTCACCTCAGGATCTGGACCTCCTGAACAAGATTTTCAGGTCATTTCATACCATCAAAGGAACCTCCGGTTTTTTAGGATTAGAAAAACTGCCGGAAGTTACGCATAAATGCGAAGATATTTTGAATAAGTTAAGAAAAGGGGAAGCAAAGCTTTCCAGTGAACTGATGGACGGTATTCTGCTTGGATTTGATACGATCAAAGAATTACTGGTGAAAATTGAAAACGATAAAAACGAAGATGTAGAGATAGCTAATGTAATTAACGTTTTGCAAAATCTTCTTACAGGCCTAAATTCTGATACCACCCCTAACGAATCATCCAGCCCTTCCGAAACGAAAGGAGAAAATTCGACTATTCCTACAGAACAAACAGTTACTGAGGAGGAAAACAATTCTTCTTTTGCAGACGGAAATAATCAGAAAACCGATGAAACTGTAGTGACCGTCCAACAGAAAAAAGTTTCATTACCGAAAGCAGCTCCAAAGACAGAGTCCAAGAAAACAGACAATACTATTCGCGTCGAAATTGAACGCCTGGATGCGCTCTTGAATATAGCGTCGGAGCTGGTATTGGGAAGGAACAGACTGACTCAGGTCAACAATCAATTTGCTTTAGAGTATGAAGGCACCAACTACGCAAAAGACCTTGCCGACGCCACCAAACAAATTGACCTTATGACTACAGAGTTACAGCTTGTGGTAATGAAACTGAGAATGATTAAGATTGGTAAAGTCTTCAATAGATTTCCCCGGTTAGTCAGGGATTTGTGCAAAGAATTGAATAAAGAAGTGGAATTGAAAATTTTTGGTGAGGATACCGAAGTAGATAAAAATCTGATCGAAGAAATTAACGATCCCCTTGTGCACTTAATTCGTAATGCCGTTGATCATGGAGTTGAAAAGCCAGAGGTTCGCGAAGCTGCAGGCAAACCGCGTACGGGAACTGTTATTCTTTCAGCAGAGCACGAGGGTAATAATATCGTAATTACAATTGAAGACGACGGAAAAGGAATTGATCCTGAAGTGATTAAAGATAAGGCAATTAAGAAAGGTTTCCTTGCTCCCGAAAGAGCCAAAGAACTCTCCAAACAGGAAGCTTATAATTTGATTTTCCACCCCGGCTTTTCGACTGCTGAACAGGTCAGTAATGTCTCCGGTCGTGGAGTGGGAATGGATGTGGTTAAGACAAATGTAACAAAATTACGTGGTACAATTGCCGTTGAATCTGAAGTTGGCAAAGGAACAAAAATCATACTCCGTCTTCCTTTGACACTTGCAATAATATCCGGCATGATCGTGGAAGCCTGCGGTCAAAAATTAGTAATTCCACTTCATTCCGTTATTGAAGTAATAAGAGTAAATAAAGAACAAATAGAAACCATAAGGGGCAAAGAGGTAATCAATCTGAGAGACACGGTTTTACCAATTATAGGTCTCGACGAATTAATTAATCATTCGAGCAATGGCAACGGCAAAGAAAGGCAATGGCAGTATATCGTTGAAGTTGGAATTGCTGAAAAGAGATTTGGTATTAAAGTAGATAATCTCATCGGTCAGCAGGAGGTGGTAATTAAATCGCTCGGAAATTATCTCGGTAAAATTGACGGCATTGCAGGTTCAACAATTATGGGAGACGGAACCGTTGTCATCATCCTTGATATTAATGAATTATTCAATAAAATGGAAAAACGTTTAGATGCATAACATTTCTGTTCTTGTGGTGGACGATTCGGCTTTCATGCGGAAATCGATCTCTTTAATGCTTGAAAGCGATCCTTCAATTAAAGTAGTGGCAACTGCACGCAACGGTCAGGAAGGCGTCGAATTGGCTCAGAAATTACGACCCGACTTGATTACGATGGATATTGAAATGCCAGTTATGGACGGACTGACTGCTCTAAAAAAAATAATGGATACCGCTCCTACATCTGTAATAATGATTAGCTCTCTTACGACAGAAGGTGCAGAAGCCACGATCAAAGCAATGGAATTGGGCGCTGTCGATTTTATTCCTAAAGAACTTTCGTATGTAAATGTCAATATCGGCAAGATTAAAGAAGATCTAATTACCAAAGTTAAAGAGATCACACGCCATAAACTTATTACATCCCGCTTAGACAGTATACGTAATTTAGAAAAAAAGAAACCTGTATATATTTCGGGAAAAGAGCTGCCCAAATTAAATTACAATGCCATTTCGATCGGAATTTCAACGGGAGGTCCTCTTTCACTACAAAAAATTATACCCAATTTTTCTGGAGAGATTCATATACCAATATTCATCGTACAACACATGCCACCTAAATTTACAAAATCGCTGGCTGATAGACTTAATACTCTCTCCCAGCTCGAAGTAAAAGAAGCTGAAGATGGAGAAGTGGTCAGAGGAGGTGTTGTTTATTTAGCCCCAGGCGGGATGCATATGAAATTAAAAAAAGTAAGCAATCTTAATCACGCAATAGAAATTACACCGGAACCTGCCACAACTCTGCATCGTCCTTCGGTCGACGTTACAATGACTTCCGTAGTTGAACATTACGGAAAAAATACTCTCGCAATTATAATGACCGGGATGGGCAAAGACGGACTCGAGGCTGTCAAATTATTAAAATCAAAAGGAGGCATTGCAATCGCCCAGGACGAGGAAACCTGCGTGGTTTACGGTATGCCAAAAGCTATTGTCGAAGCGGGACTTGCGGATTTAATTTTACCACTCGAAAAAATACCAGCCACAATTAACGGAGCATTAGTAAATGGAAAAGAACCAGTTCCAAGATATAGTAATGAGAGACTTTAATATTACTTCTGCCAGATCGGGTAATTTAATTAAAGCCAGGGATGTAAAATTTAATGGCTACTCTAAAATTACCGTCGAAGACGACGAGAACGAAGACGTAAAAATTTATCTGAAAAAAGATATTAACGACGTTGTCAAAGAAATTAAATTCGTCTGCTCATGTGGCCAGACCAAAACAGTTATACTCGATTATAATGAGTAATAATTGTCAACTGTCTAATTTTAGCCAATCATTGAGCGTTCATATCACACAAAACGCTTGTTTTTAAGCCTTTCTAAATGGCACTTGTTTTGGATAGTTTTATATAAAATTATCCAGAATAAGTGGAAATGGAAAATTCAATAAAGCTTCTCGAAAATCTTTTAGACTATTGTGCTGTAAAGAATAAAGTAATTGCAAATAACATTGCAAATATTCAGACTGAAAATTACAAACGGGAAGATGTAGAATTTAAAAACCTCCTGGAAGAAAATTCCAACACACTTCTTAGGACAACCGAATCGAAGCATTTAAAATCACTAAACGATCCTTTTGACAGACAGAATCGATTTAGAATTGTTACAGACGATAATACTGAAAGTCTATCGGGGATAAATAATGTAAATATTGAACAGGAAATGGCCGAGCTGGCAGAAAATACATTGCGTTTCAAGTTTGCTTCTAAAAAAGTTAGCGAATACTATAAAATGATTCAAAAAGTAATAAGCGGAGGAGGAAGAATTTGAAATTATCCGGTAGTATGTTCGGCCTTAGTATAAGTGCGCGGGGCATGAGTATTCAGAGAAAAAAAATGGAACTCATATCCCAGAACATTGCAAATGCCGACACCGTGCGAACTATTGACGGGCAACCATATCAACGTCAATTTTTACAGGTGAGACAGGAACAAAACAGTTTCGCTTCCAGACTGAAGTTAGAAGAAGGCGAACTGATCAGGTTGAACACTACCAATCCGAATCATTTAGTCAGGGAAAACGGTTATTCAGTTGGATTGCCGCCTGTAAATAACGATGTTGAAGTTAATGTCACTACAGACTCCCGACCCGGCGATCTTGTTTATATGCCCGACAATCCCGACGCCGATGAAAACGGATATGTGCGTCTGTCGAATGTAAATATTATTAACGAAATGGTAGATATGATTGCAGCTACACGTGCTTACGAAGCCAATCTAACAGCTTTAAATTCATCAAAGCAAATGATTAAAGATTCTCTGGAGATATAATATGAAGATTACTACAAATTCATTTGGTAATTATTCTCTCAATCGTATTAATCAAAATCAACAGATTCAAAGAACTCAAACAGATAAAAAAAACGAATTAACCAACGCCGAAAAGCAATTCTTCGCTAATCTTTATCCGGAAAAAACGGATGAAATTCTCAAATACGAATTCTATAACGCCAAGGGAAAAGTAAGCGGAGTGGCAGTTGGGTCATTATTTGATAAAAGAGGTTAATCATGAAAATTGAGGGATTAAACGGATTTATTGCCAATGCTATTAACCAGGAGCAAAAAAAGCAGGTCGATTCGGGAAATGTTTTTGCTGAACTACTAAAAAGCGTAAATCAAGCGCAGGTTGAATCTGCAAAAGCTATTGAAGACTTTATTGCAGGCAACGGTATCGAACTCCACGAAGTAATGATTGCCGGTGAAAAGGCAAAAACAAGTCTCGAGTTGCTCATGGAGATCAGAAACAAAACAATTGATATGTATAAAGAACTAACTAAAATACCGATATAATTATGAATTCAAGTCCATTACAAGCTTTACTTGGGATAATTAATAAACTTAATCCAAAGCAGAAATTCATGTTAGCCGGTGGTGTAATTTCCACCGTGGTTTTGCTGGTCGTCATGATCTTTTTTCTTAACGAGCCAAATTACACTACGCTTTATACAGGATTGTCTGCCGAAGATGCCTCGAAGGTTGTCGAATACTTGAACAGCCAGAAGATTCAATATAAAATTGACGATAATGGCCAGACAATTAAAATTGCTCGAGAAAAAGTTTATGAAACACGTCTGGCACTTGCCGGTAGAGGAATACCGAGTTCGGGTGTTATTGGCTACGAAATATTCGATAAATCTACGATGGGAATGTCGGAGTTCATGCAAAAGTTGAATTATAAAAGAGCTCTGGAAGGCGAGCTGGCGCGAACAATTACACAAATAGACGGGGTGGAAGGCGCACGTGTTCATATCGTCATCCCACAAAAAACAATTTTCAAAGAGGAAGAAAAATTACCTTCGGCATCTGTCGTTCTAAAATTGCGCAATAGTAATTTTATAAGTAAAGAAAATATTTCTTCAATAGTTAATCTGGTTTCGAGCAGCGTCGAGGGATTGCCGCCCAGCAGAGTATCGATTATCGATACAAAAGGAAGAATTCTTTCCAACGACTCGGAAGAAGGACCACTTGCTTTTGCTTCGACAAAACAGTATGAAGTTAAGCAATCGGTTGAAAATTATCTCGCCAAAAAAGCTCAATCATTGCTCGACAATATTCTGGGTTATGGTAATTCGGTAGTCAAGGTAAATGCAGATCTCAATTTTGATCAGGTTGAAAAAACGATGGAGCAATACGACCCCGAATCGCAGGTTGCAATAAGCGAGCAGACTATCAAATCGAATAATGCTGGTAGCTCTTTGAAAGACACAACAGTTCAGTCGAGCGAAAATTCACTCACTAATTATGAAATTAGCAAAACCATTCAGAAGGTTGTTGAAGGCAGTGGAAATATATTACGTTTGAGCGTTGCAGCCGTGGTCAATGATATCCCAAAAGAAGTTGAAAAAGAAGGTAAAAAGGAGATTGTTTACGAGCCTCGTTCTCCGGAGCAATTAAAAAAACTGGAAGAACTCGTCAAAAATGCTGTAGGAATCGACCCTCAAAGGAATGATCAATTTTCTCTTGTGAGCATTCCGTTTGAAGTGAATCAAATTGAAGAAATGCAGGATGAGAAAGGTGCGCTCGGTAGCATCCCGAATGCCGACGAATGGATGAATGTATTGATTATGCTCTTCGCTATTATCTCTGCAATCTTTGTACTTAAGAGTTTGATGAAGAAACTTAAGAACGAAAAAATAATAATAGGAACAATAAACACTGCTGCTGCAGCCGATACACTCGCACTGAGCGGAGGCAGCAGCGCTGGCGCTTTGACTCAATCGCGTGCTTCGTCCAATTTGATGAATCAATTAGCTCAACCGCGCAAGAGACCCATGCTTCAAGTTAATGACATCGAAGATGAAATTTCAGATGAAGCCGTTGCTAAAAAAACACAGCAGGAAAAAATTATCAATTACGTAACAAAAAATCCGGGTGAAGCAGCTAAATTAATAAACGCATGGATGCATGAAGATGAAATCTGAGAAACAACAGGAAGTATTGCTCGAAGATGTTAGCGGTGTACAAAAAGCCGCAATGCTGATGGTGGCATTGAATGTAGAAGCTGCCTCGGCTGTACTGAAGTATCTCGATCCTAGCGATATAGAAGTGATTTCTGCTGAAATTACAAAAGTTAAAAATATCCCTTCGAAGGTGGCCGATAAAGTTATTGAAGAATTTTATGGTATGGTCACAGCACGTGAATATGTACTCGAAGGGGGTATCGATTATGCACAGGCTGTACTTGAAAAAACTTTTGGACCACCAAAAGCAGCCGAGATTATTGAAAAAGTAAAAAGACTGACTACATTAAAAGGTTTCGATGTTCTTAAAAAAGCCGAACCCACGCAGCTTATTAACTTCCTCAGTAAAGAACATCCACAAACAATGGCATTGATTCTTTCACAGCTGAGTCCAGACCAAACTGCGGCTGCGTTGAAAGAATTACCAGAAGATCTACGCATCGACGTTGCGCACCGAATTGCCACACTGGGCAAAATAGCTCCTCAAACACTAAAACAGATAGAACACGTTGTAGATGAAATTGCTGGGCTTTCAATGAGTCAATCGGTAGGCAAACTTGGTGGCGCTAAATGCCTGGCCGGCATTTTGAATCGATTAAATGTCACCCTCACAAAAGATATACTCAATAAAATGGAAGAAATTGATCCGGAAACAGCTTACGAAGTTAAGAGATTGATGTTCATCTTCGACGAAATTATAAATATTTCAGATAAAGACCTTCAAAAAATATTGCGCGAAGTTGACCGTAAGGACCTGGCGCTATCACTAAAAATTGCCGATGAAAGATTAAAAGAAAAAATCTTTAGAAATATGTCCGAGCGCGCTGCCGACCTCCTCAGGGAAGAACTTCAATATATGGGTAAAGTTAAATTGAAAGAAGTTGAAACGGCTCAGGGCAGAATAATCGACATAATTAAAAATCTTGAAGAAGCAGGCGAAATATCATTGAATATGAGGGGCGGTCCGGAGGAGGTTTATGTCTAACGTCCTTAAAATTAATGCTGGCAAAACAAAACCGACTGTTAAAGTTTCTTCGAAAACTCAGGTGGTTGAAGAAATAAATAATTACGAATCTGCCCAGCAACGAATTGAAGAAGCTTATAAGAAAGGCTTCGAGGAAGGACGTAAAAAAGGACGCATGGAGATCGAAAAGGACTATTCCGAAAAACTTTTTCAAAAGTACGAAGAAATTTATCATGTCTTAACGGCATACGAACAAAAAATGGAAGAATATGAAACAGCTTTCGAATTATTAGTCGTTAATACAGCCGTAGAAATTGCTCGCAAAATCGTACGACATGAAGTAGAAAAAGAGACATTGATAAACGAAAATCTCAAAGATGCCATTTCAAAAATTATTGGTGCAAACGAAGTGGTTATAAAACTTAACCCTTCCGACAAAGATGAGTTAAACGAATACAGTAGAAATCTATTGAACAACAGTTCATTCAATAAAATCAAATTTGAATCAGACGAAAGGATTGAAAAAGGAGGTTGCCTGGTGGAAACTGAAATTGGCAACGTTGATGCACGTATTTCGAGCCAGCTTGAGGAAATCCGATTAAAATTGGAAGAATCGATAAATAAGAAAAACCAATGATCGAACTGGAGAACATAGTCGAAAATTATCGTCGTGTTATTGAAACAACAGATCCATTAAAAGTAAACGGGCGCGTCTTAGATGTAGTCGGTTTAATAATAGTTTCTGTTGGACCTAATGCAGTTATGGGTGAAGTGTGTAGTATTGTCGACAGGGATGGCAACGAAATATGCAAATCGGAAGTTGTCGGTTTCAAAGAAGGGAAAGTATTGTCGATAGCTTTGGGAGAAGTGCACTCAATTTCTCCAGCTTGCGAAATCAAAGCCACAGGTAGAGGCTTTTATGTTGGAGTTGGTCATGAGTTACTGGGCAGGGTAATAGATGGACTGGGCAATCCGATAGATGGTAAAGGAGAAATTAATTATACAGCGTTCCGCGAGGCACATCGAGAAGCTCCAAATCCGCTGGCAAGAAAAAGGATTACAACACCATTGCAAACAGGAATACGTGCAATCGATGGTTTGCTAACAATTGGAAAGGGACAGAGAATTGGAATCTTTGCCGGTAGCGGTGTTGGTAAAAGCGTTACACTCGGAATGATTGCAAGGAATACAAGCGCTGATATAAATGTTATTTCATTAATTGGCGAACGAGGAAGAGAAGTAAGAGAATTTATTGAACGTGACCTCGGTGAGGAGGGATTAAAACGCTCTGTGGTTGTAGTTGCCACAAGTGATAAATCCCCATTGATAAGAATGAAAGGCGCTTATGTAGGCACTACTATCGCCGAATATTTCAGAGATCAGGGACTCAACGTACTACTGATGATGGATTCGGTTACACGTTTTGCAATGGCTCAACGTGAAGTTGGCCTTACAATTGGCGAGCCGCCTACAACTAAAGGATATACTCCATCTGTCTTTGCATTATTGCCAAAATTACTCGAAAGAGCGGGCAATTCCGACAAAGGATCAATTACTGGAATTTATACTGTACTTGTAGACGGAGACGATATGGTTGAACCCATCGCCGACGCTGTTCGGTCGATTCTCGATGGACATATTGTACTCTCCAGAAAACTTGCAAACAAAGGTCATTATCCGGCAATTGATACTCTTCAAAGCGTAAGCAGAGTTATGCCAGATATTATCGATTCTGAACATTATAAAAAAGTCATCTCTTTTAACGAGCTACTGGCAACTTATCGCGAAGCTGAGGATCTGATTAATATTGGAGCTTATGCAAAAGGAAGTAATCCCAAAATTGACCTCGCGATTAGTAGAATTGAAGCTTTGAACGCTTTCCTGAGACAGGGAATATTCGAAAAAGCAAATTATCCAGATACCATTGAAAAACTACGTCAGTTGATCGATTATAATTAGGAAAGATGAATGGCTGTGTTTAAATACAAATTCGAAGCGATATTGCGCATTAAAAATATTCTTGAAAAAAAAGTATTGAAAGAAATAGCGTCAATCGAACTCGAAATTAATAGAGCTGAAGATTATAAAAAAAACTTGATACAGAAATTAAAAAACTTGAATGAATCCATATTGAAAGGGAAAATAAAAGCACTCGAATATCAAAGTCTAAAAGCTCATTGTAAACAGATTGAAAAAGATATTGAGAATACAGAGCGCAGTATATTTGATCTAAATAATAAAAAAAAGTTGAAGTACGAGGAATTAAAAGAGAGAACGAAAGAAAGACGAATAATCGAGAAGTTAAAGGAAAAGAAGTTTGAAGAATTTATGATGGAAACCAATAGAAAAGAACTTAAGTATCTCGACGAAATCGCAATATATAATTTTAACAGGAAATAAAAGTGAACGGCAAAGTAATAATATCGTTTATTCTTGCATTTATAGTAGTCACCGTTTTAATGATTTACGGTGCTACAAATTATCGGAATATATTTGCTTTCGACTTTACACCTGTATCAGAACTTAAAGCAGCACAGGCGAAAGCTGCAAAGAACACCGCCACAGAGAAAAAAGAAAAATTCAATCCGATGAATAATAAAGAGGAAAAAAAGAGTTATGACTTCTCCGATAATGGAGCATACGATACAATGACGGTTAGCCTAGAAAATTCATCCTCGTTAATCGACAGTATAAACGTATTGCTTGCTGAAATTCGCAAATTGAAAACTGAGAAAGAAAAACTACTTGAAAATCAGAAGACTATTAAAGACGAGAAAAATTTTGAGGTTCCGAAAGATCAACAAAAGTATAAAGAATGGATAAAAAATACGGTAAAACTGTATGAAGCGATGGATACAAAAAAAGCTGCTAAAATAATCGAGAATTATTCCGATAATATAGCGAGAGATATAATATTTTCTATGAAGAAGAAAAAAGCAGCAGAAATTATAGCAGAACTAAAACCTGAAATCGCAAACAGAATAATCAGTTTACAATGATGAACTTCAATCCGTTATTTATAGATAATAATTTGAGCAATGCTGGAATTAGCTCGCTATTTCTTAGTGGCAAAGCATTGCCTGCCGATGGAAACAAAAATTATCTGTTTGCGGATATCATTAAAGTTTACGAAGAGGAATTAAACGTAGAAAACTCTAAGCTGAACAATGATCTACTGGTAAACCTCGAAGGTCTGAAAGATTTTATTGTTACAAAGACGGATACGAAAGTTATTGAAGGATTCCAGAATAGTCTTAACAATCTCGAAGAGATCTCTTTAGTGTCCAATTCAAATTCATTTAACATTGACGATGCCAAGATTTCTTCGAAAGTATTTGTGCTAACCCCGGATAATTTGCTTGCTTTCCTCGGAAGTATAAACAACATTATTTCCGAAACTAGAAATGAACAACCCCCAAACCCCTCAGGGAGTATTTTATTTTATCTGAACGATTTCCAGAATAACCACAAGGGAGACGTTAATTCTAATTGCCAACTCCTGGATATCAAAAAATTATTCTCCGTTATGTCGAATAAAGATTCCATCAAATTCAATTTTACAACAAACGGAGAGAAGTTAACGGTTACAATTAGTCAGTTAAACGTGGATGAGAGCGCTCCGGAGGTAAATGAAAAAGATGAAAGCCATTCGAGCGAATTTACAACTGAGCATGATAAGTTAGCCCACTCCCAGAATTTATTATTAAATATCCCTGGATTCAACCAGCTTGAAAAAGCTAACTCTGAATATTATAAAATTGAAATCATCCATATTCATAAGGGTGAACAAAAAATATTCGATATAAAGACCGGTGAGATAAGGCAACCGGAAATTGAGGATTCTAAAATTACTCCCGATAAAAGTGATCAAATAGATGAAAAAGGGGCAAAACTCTATCGATCGGAAAGTAATAAAGAATTTAGTTCGGATAAAATAATCGGCGAGATAAAACCTGCTGTAAATGATGATCAGGTTCCAAAGCTGCAGGAAATGGAGAACAAAGGAATTGACCTTACGAAAATCAATTTTGAGGACTTAAATACAAAACTGACAAAAGAAGAATTTAGCAAGTTACAGGAAGCACTCACTTCGAAAGAAAGAAAAGTCGATTCTTCAGGAAAGGTAAATTCAAAAATTATTACAGTCGACGATAATAAGAACATTACTGAATTTAATCCTCCAGTTATTAAAAAAGAGATACTGACTAACAAAAAATTATTAAGAGATGATAAAGAAGAATTACATTTAAAAGAAAGTCTGCATCAAAAAGATAAAGGTAATATAAAAGATAATGTAGGAGATAATTTAAAGGGTAATATAAAAGAAAATATTGATGATATATCGGTGAGGAAGGGCAATAAATTAAGTGATAGTGTACTTGTTGACGTTAATAAAAAAGTAAGCGATGCGATTTCGTTCGAAAAAATAACTCAAACAGAAAAATCAGAAGCAGCACCACAAGTAAAAATAAATTCTGAAGTTAAAACGGAAAAAGTTGTTGAAACGAATCCGACTTCGTCAACTAACGGTGAAACGAACTACGTAGGCAAACCCGAAATGCATTTAAGTAAAGACGATAAGGAAAACGATCAGCCAAAGGAACAATATGTTGAAGCAAAAGAAACTATAGTAAGAGAACAAAAAGAGACCGACAAAAAACATTTACTGAACGACCAATTCAATAAAGAATTTAGTAAACAACAAGACAGCGTATTTAATAAGCCGGAAACTCAAGCTGGGAAAGTTATCTCAAACGATAGCCATGCAAAAGTCGAGTACGGTGGTTACAAAACTGAAAACATGAAAGAAATCTTAAAAACTATAAAGGCATCAGAAATAATATCTGAAATTGTAAAAAACGTTGACGGTTCGAAACAGCATCTCAGCTTCAAACTTGAACCTGAAACTTTAGGAAAATTGACAGTATCCATCGACTATGTCAATAATAAATTACATGCAAACATTGAAGTCGAAAACGAACAGATTAAGCAATTCGTCCAGTCCAATCTCGAGCAGCTTAAGAGCAATTTACAGAATAACGGCATACAGGTAAGTAGTCTGAATGTGGGACTTAATAACAGCGAACAAAAAAGTACAAAACATGTAAATCCCAAAAGAAAGTTCTATGGAAAAATTGCGGAAATTAAAACGGAAAATCCTTCTGAAGTTAAGAAAATGATGGGTTACAACACATACGACTTTTTAGTATAGGAGAATCAAAATGGTATCGGATGTAAGTTCAAGTAGTACGGTTAGTACGAGTTCAAATGTATCTGCTAACAAAAGTGTTTTGGGTAAGGACGATTTTTTGAAATTAATGATTGCGCAGTTAAAAAATCAGGATCCGCTTAATCCAATGGATGGTACTGAGTATGCTTCGCAGCTGGCACAATTTAGTTCGCTCGAACAAATTACTAATCTCAACGAGTATCTCAAGCAGAGTGTCGATGCAAATTATATGTTGACTCAGTCGATTAACAATACAATGCTTGCAAATCTAATCGGGAAGGAAGTGAAGATTAGTGGAAACGACATAAAAGTAAATGGGCAGGATTCAATTACATTAGGCTACGATCTACCAGACGGCGTTAAGTCAGTAAAAATTAATATATACAACGAGTATGGAACATTAGTTAAATCAATTGAAGCTTCGAACAAGAAGGGTAGTAATATTTTTGAATGGGATTTTACGGATAGCAATGGAAATCGTGTCCCTGACGGTGAATATACATTTGAAGTAAAAGCATATAATTATAGCAACGAAGAAGTCGAAGTTACTCAATACAAATCCGGACCAATTGACGGGGTTAAATACACTGAAGAAGGCACATTATTAATAATAAACGGAGTAGAATATTCTGCAGGAGACATTCTCGAAATAATCAACAAAAAAGGAGGTGATAGTTAATGGCCGAAATTAATGGCATTTCGGTTCCTTTTGTTCCGATTGTCGGGAACAACAATTCGGTCAGGAATTCCCGTGATCCTGTTAAAGCCTCGTTCGATTCGATTTTTCAACAGGAACTCGAAAAGGTTAAATTTTCCAATCACGCACTAAAACGCCTCGAATCGAGAAACATTCAACTGGGCGAGGAAGATTTAACTAAGATTCAGAATGCTGTTGAAAAAGCAGAATCGAAAGGTGCGCGTGATTCGTTAATTCTGATGGACCTTTCTGCAACAGAACGCAAGGCAGCTTTTATTGTTAATATTCCGAACCGAACAGTTGTTACTGCAATCGAGGTCGAAAACGCTGAAGAAAATGTATTTACAAATATCGATAGTGTAGTTTTTGCTTAAACGTAATAATTTGGAGCGGGACCTTCCGAGGACGCTCCGGACCTGGTGGACTGACTGAAGCCGGGTCAATTAAAATTAAATTAATAATTTAAGTCCAAGGAGGTTAAAATGGCACTTCTCAATTCTCTCTTTGCAGGCGTTTCCGGTCTGCGCAATCACCAATCGATGATGGATGTTATCGGTAACAATATCTCGAACGTAAACACAATTGGCTTTAAAGGCTCGCGCGTTACGTTCAGCGACACTTTTAATCAGTTCGTAAAATCGGGTACCAATCCAACTACTACTTCCGGCGGTACTAACTCTTTCCAGATTGGTCTTGGAATGAAGATTAACTCAATTGATCGTAATTGGAACCAGGGCACATTTGAAAGAACTGGAATTACTACTGATTTAGCTTTGCAGGGTCAGGGTCTCTTTATATTAAAAAGTAACGGTCAACAATTCTATTCAAGAGCCGGTGCATTTATTTTTGACGCAGATGGTAAATTAGTAAATCCTCAAAACGGAGCTGTTGTACAGGGTAAAATTGCAAATGGGCTGGGTGAAATTCCTGCTGGCACTACCTTGCAGGATATTGTGATAGACAAAAATCTGAGACTGCCTGCAGTTAAAACAACAACTGTTTCATGGGGTGGAAACCTGCAAAGTAGTTCAACTACTATCAGGACAGACATTGTGGAACTCGTTGGTAACTTGAAAAAAGAAGTCCCAACTTCTACTCAATATTACCCGGGTCCAACAAATACAGATTGGGATGTAAGTACAATTTATAATAAGGATGGTAATGAATATCAGCTCTGGAGCAGGTACGAAGAAGATACCACTGGTGCATGGACGTATTATTATGAAATAAGGGATGAGGATGGAAATCCGCTCGCCACCCCAATTACAGGAAGCCAGGCATTAACATTTGATACCTTAACGGGTGTATGTACTACAAATCAAGTCGTTATTCAAGATACAACTGAAAAAATCGATTATAAACTGAATTTTTCTTCATTAAGTAATTTAATTGCTGATAGCAATGTTGTAACTAGAATAGATAAAGCAGAAGTTCCGGAACCAGTTCTTGGTGCTGTAACAATATTTGATTCATTGGGAAATCCACACACACTTTCTGTAAAATTCGAACATGTCGACAATAATCGCTGGAAGTGGAATGTATCGATACCTTCGACAAGTGGTTCTCTGAGTCCGAATTCGTATGGAGAAATATACTTTGACCCGAATGGACAGATTCAGAGCGTATGGCAGGCTGGAAATCAAGTTACATCGACTCCACCTATTCCTAAAGTGACATTCACTCCAGCAAGTGGTGCCGAAGCTCAAATTATTGATATCGATTTCGGTTCGGGCACTGCAGGAGTAACACAAACCAACCTTACATCTCAAATAGCTGCACTATCACAAAACGGTTCTGCCTCGGCTGCATTATCAAATTTAAATATTGACCAGTACGGTAATATCATCGGAATTTTTTCAAATGGGAATTCCAGAATATTAGCACAAATCATGGTCGCAACTTTTAAGAATTTAAATGCACTGGTAAGTGTTGGTGATAATATGTACAATGTTGCTGCCAACAGTGGTGATCCGCGTATCGACACTCCTGGAGAAAATTCAGTAACTACGATACAATCCGGTGCGCTCGAACAATCGAATGTCGACCTATCAGAAGAGTTCACCAAAATGATTATTTCCCAGAGAGGTTTCCAGGCTAACGCACGTGTTATTACAACCGCCGATAACCTTCTCCAGGAAATTACAAATCTGATCAGATAATTCTTGAAAATTGAAGGGATTGCTCTTTTCAGGGCAGTCCCTTCTTCCTGGTTAAAATTCAATTTTGCTGACTGCAGCAGTATGAACAGGTGACTAATATTAGCCAAACATTAAGCTTGCTTCTATAATTATTTAATGAATTTTAAGGCTTAAATGGATGGCATATTTATTGAAAAATATTAGTCACTATGGCACAAGAAAATGAAAATATCTTAGAACAGTCTGAAAATTCCGGAACCAAAAAAGGTTCCAGTTCAAAAATCCTGATTATTGGATTGCCTCTTTTCATCGTTCAACTCGTTGCGGTTTATTTTATTACCGCCAATATATTGCTGCCCAAAATTCAATCCCACTATGCAGCCACGCAGGATGATGAAGCTCAAATTGGTGATTCTTCGGCTTCCGAAAAAGAAGACGTTGAATTCGGAAAATTTATCTACGTTGTAGAAGACCTTATTATTAATCCTGCTGGAACAGATGGTAAACGTCTTTTGCTTGCTTCGATCGGGTTTGATATTGCAACAGAACAAAATAAAAAGGAACTCGAAGAAAAAGAAGTACTGGTGAAAGACGCAATCATTTCCGTGATGGGCAGTAAAGATATGACTCAGTTGAGCGATGCGCTTTATCGGGATTCGCTTAAAATTCAGATTTCTGATCAAATTAAACAGTTAATGCCCGATATAAAAATTAACAATATTTATTTCAGTAAATATATTCTTCAATAACAATGGCAGAGATACTTTCGCAGCAAGAAATTGATCAACTGCTCGATAACATAAAGAGCGGCCAAAAACAGAAACCTGAAGAGCAGAGCGATAAAGAGAAGGAGGCGGTGCTTTTTGACTTCCGCCTTCCAAATCGTATTTCAAAACACCAGCTCCGCATTATTCGGAGTATCTGCGATAACTTTGGCGAAAGTTTTACATCGTTTCTGGTAACTAAACTCCAAACCAATGTTAACATTAATGTAGCTTCAATCGATCAAATTTATTACTCGGAATACGTACTGTCGGTGTCAAATCCGGCTTGTCTTTATACGTTCAATATCAAGAACACAGATATCAAAGGAATACTGGAACTAAACAACGATCTGGCATTCTTGTTTGTCGATAAGTTGCTGGGTGGCAATGGATTGACAACAAAACAGGTAAAAGTTATTACGCTGATTGAGCAAAAAGTGTTGCAGGTTATCGTCGACCGTATAATGTATGACTTAAAAAAATCGTGGCAAATTATTGACGACCTCGAATTTGAAGTTGAAAAATTTGAGCCTGATATTGACTTCGCACAGATAACCTCGCAAAGCGAATCTGTACTCCTGATTTCTTTCGAACTTATCATTGGTGATCAATCCTACATGATGAACATTTGCTTTGCCACTTTTGCATTTGATGCTATCCTGGCTAAGATGACTACTCAAAAGTTATCCTCAATTAGAGCCACAAAATATTTTGGCGTTACTTCCAGAGAAGTTCTCACCAAACATCTGGCTCAAACAGTCGTTCCGATCACTGTGGAATTTGGTACAACCAAGCTAACTGTAAAAGAAATTATGGAACTTGAAGTAGGAGATATAATCAAATTGAAAAATAAAGTTCACGAAGAACACAAAGTTAAAACCGGCAATAGATTGTTATTCCTTGGCAGAGCCGGTGTATTGAACAATCATAAAGCAATAAAAATAACCGAAAAAGTATTCGAAAAAAAACTCTAAAGAGGGAAATATGAGTGAAAATATCAACAATCCCGATGCAATGGAAAACATGGAAGATAACTTTACTGCTTCCTTAGCTCAGTTCGACGAATTCGACGATTCTACGCGTACATTAGGTGGAGCCGAAGAAAAATTGAATCTTTTGAAAGACCTCCAGATGAATGTTTATATCGAATTGGGCAGAACTCAAATGCAAATAAAAGATATACTCGAACTCGAAAGGGGATACGTCATCGAACTGGAAAAACTTGCCAGTGAACCTGTAGACGTATTTGTTAATAATAAAAAAATTGCCGAAGGTGAAGTAGTGGTTATCGATAAGCATTTTGGCATCAGAATCACTTCCTTGGTTGATCCAGCACAAAGAATTAAGGATATCTATTAATGTCCATATTCGATATAACACAGGCTTTTTTACCGCTTTTACTGGTAATAATTATTTTAGGGATTACTCTCTACTTTGTAAAACGTTACACATTTACGATGAAAGGCGGAAAGCGAGTACCATTGAAGATAGAAGTACTGAGCAACCAGCTTATTATGCCGAAAAAATATCTTTCAATTGTACGCGTGGAAAATAAAATTATATTGTTAGGTGTAAGCGAAGCTGGAATTACTTTAATTAAAGAATTCGACAGTATCGACTTGCCAGAGAATAACGAAGTTCAGGATAATAACCAGAAAAAGTCTTTCTATGAATTGCTCAAGCAGAATTTAGGAATGCGATGAAAAAGTGGATAATTATTGGCATTATATTGTTAAGTGGATTTACATCCCTTCAGGCACAATCTCAGTCGCCAGTTATTCCATTTCCGAAAATTGACCTCGGAATTGGAACTGCCACTTCAGGAGAAGATGTTTCGGTAACTCTCCAGATATTATTGTTGATGACAATACTTGCCTTAGCACCGTCAATTGTAATAATGACAACGGCATATCTGCGCATTATTATTGTATTCCATTTTCTAAAAAGTGCACTCGGCACACAGCAGATGCCACCGTCTCAACTTCTTGCAGGTATTGCGCTCTTTATAACATTTTTTATTATGGCACCCACCTGGTCTCGAGTTAACGAAGATGCACTCTCTCCTCTGATGGATAATAAAATAACCGTAGAAGAAGCTTACAATAAAGGTATTGAGCCAATCAGGGAATTTATGTTTAAAAATACAAGAGAAGAAGACCTCGAGTTGTTTGTCGGACTTTCGAATTTGCCACGACCTGAAACAAGAAAAGATGTACCCACTTATGTATTGATTCCAGCTTTTGTTTTGAGCGAGCTTAGAGTTGGCTTTATTATCGGATTTTTCCTCTTTATTCCTTTCCTGATGGTCGACATGATTATTTCGAGTATTTTGATGTCGATGGGTATGATGATGATGCCGCCAATGATGATTTCTCTCCCATTTAAAATATTGTTATTTATACTCGTCGACGGGTGGAATTTAATAGTTGGTTCTCTTGTAAGGAGTTTTCATTAATGTCCGAAGAATTAATTATAGAAATATTAAAAGACGCATTCTATACGTCCTTTATAATTTTGCTGCCCATTCTCGGGGCTTCATTAATAATCGGTATCTTAATATCAATATTTCAGGCTGCAACGTCGTTGCAGGAAATGACTCTTACATTTGTGCCGAAATTAATTGTAACTGTGCTTGTTATAATTTTTTTGCTGCCATGGATTGCCGAAAAAATGATGTCGCTTACTTATAAAATGTTCACAATGTTCCTTAATGTGATATGATTGCCAATATTTTGGTCTCGGATTTTATATTGTTCATTTTTGTTTTTATGAGAATCGGTGGATTAATATTTACAGCACCGGTACTCTCGTTTAGAGGCTTTCCGATACTGGCAAGAATATTTCTATCAATTGTAATTGCATATATTGTTTTTTTTACTTTGAATAAGTCAAATATAAATATCAATCTCGATTTTACAAATCAATCGGGATTAATCACTCTGATTCTTTATTCGGTACGCGAACTTTTGATTGGAATGATACTCGGCTTTGTAATGAATTTTATTTTCTGGGCAGTTTCGTATGCTGGGCATTATATCGGATTCGATATGGGACTCATGCTGGCGGATGCACTAAATCCCGTCCAGGAAATACAAACAAACATCGTAGGTGAATTTCTATACTATGCAGCGCTTATGATTTTTCTTATGATTAACGGCCATCATTATTTAATTAGTGGACTGGTGGCATCGTTCAAGGTCGTGCCGATTGGTAAATACGTAATTAATGAACCCGTTTACACTTTGTTAATTAAATATTCGTTTCTCGTTTTTACTATAGCAATTAAAATCGCATCGCCTGTAATAGTATCGTTTTTTCTGGTTCACCTCGCAGAAAGTATTATTGCAAGGGTAATTCCCAACATGCAAATAATATACATAACGCAGCCTTTGAAATCGTTATTGGGACTTTTTATAATATTTTCTTTAATACCATTTTACGTATACGTATTAAAAAATTTACTTGAAGGCTATGAATATCGACTACTCGATTTAATAAAAGCAATGGGACAATAAAGAATGCCGAACTTAGAAGGACAGGAAAAGACTGAGCAACCAACTGGTAAGAAACTCGAAGATGCGCGTCAGAAAGGACAGGTTGCAAAAAGTACCGAAATTAATTCACTTGCAATTTTTGGCAGTGGCCTGATAATTGTCTTTTTATTTAAAAACTACATCGGCGGACAATTCTATGAATTTTCGACAGATATATTTTCAAAACTCAATCATGTAGAAATGAACATTACTGTGCTACAGACATACGCATTAAAATGGGGAATCTTTTATTTAATGTTATTAATGCCGGTACTCTTAGCTGTTTTTGTTGCTTCGATTGTCAGCAATGTGTCGCAAGTAGGTTTTAAAATTACGCCCAAGGCAATTTCCTTATCGCTCGATAAATTTAATCCTTTAAATGGCATTAAAAGAATTTTATTCTCCACGCGCTCCTTCGTCGAATTGGGTAAGTCCCTTCTCAAACTGTTGATTATCAGTATTTTTACTTACTTCATCATTTCTGAACTAATTAGTAAGAGTATTCAGTTAATTGATTTGAGTATTGAAGACACTGTCGAATTTATGCTCGATTCTTCTTTTTCGTTAATATGGAAAATAGTTCTCTTTTTTGTAGTTATTGCTGCAGTGGATTATGTTTTTCAGCGTTATAAATTTAGAAAAGATATGATGATGACTAAAGAAGAAGTAAAAGAAGAATTGAAACAGACGGAAGGCGACCCGATAGTTAAAGGAAGGATAAAGAAAGAAATGATTTCGGCAGTGCGTCGTAGAATGATGCACGAAGTACCCAAAGCAGATGTGGTTATAACCAACCCCACACACGTGGCAGTAGCTCTCAAATACGAAATGGGCAAAGACAATGCTCCTAAAGTTGTTGCCAAGGGCTTGGATTTAGTGGCTCAACAAATTAAAAAGATTGCACAAGAAAATAAAGTGCCGCTATACGAAGATGTCGAACTGGCACGTGCTCTCTACAAAGCTTGTGAAATCGGGGATGAAATTCCAACTAACCTGTTCAAAGCAGTTGCTCAAATTCTGGCTTACATCTATCAAATGAAAAAACTCAAAAAACAGAAGAGCATAATCTGATATGAAACTCTTTGGCAAAAATAGCGATATCGTCCTTGCATTTGGTTTGATATTAATGCTCGGTTTGATGCTTATTCCATTGCCAGCAGGATTCCTCGATTTTTTGCTCTCTTTGAATATAACACTAGCAGTACTTGTTCTGATTGTATCGTTGTATATCCAATCGCCACTTGATATTTCTGTGTTCCCCGGACTTCTACTCGTTCTTACACTGTTTCGTTTAGCGCTCAATATTTCTTCGACCCGTTTAATATTGATTGACGGTTATGCCGGTCAGGTAATCGAATCTTTTGGCTCATTTGTAGTTGGGGGAAATTATGTGGTTGGTTTTATAGTCTTTATAATCCTTGTCATCATTCAATTCATTGTAATCGTAAAAGGTTCGGGAAGAATTTCGGAAGTGGCTGCGCGCTTTACACTCGATGCCATGCCGGGCAAGCAAATGGCTATCGATGCAGATCTAAATACAGGTTTGATAAACGAAGCTGAAGCAAGAAGAAGAAGAGCACAGATCGAAAGGGAAGCTGAATTTTACGGAGCTATGGATGGCGCCAGCAAGTTTGTTAAAGGCGACGCTATTGCGGGACTAATAATTAATGCTATTAACATTGTGGGCGGATTTATAATAGGTGTGGCTCAGAAGGGGATGTCGTTCCTGGATGCAGTCCATACTTATACAATATTAACGATTGGTGATGGACTTGTGTCGCAGATTCCTGCGTTACTTATTTCCACAGCAGCCGGTTTGGTTGTTACGCGTAGTGCATCTGGCACAGCTCTCGATTACCAGATGAAAACTCAATTGTTTTCAAATCCGAGAGTGCTGGCCACAGTTTCGGGTGCAGTTTTCTTATTTGCATTTATTCCCGGCATGCCTACAATCCCTTTCCTAATTCTAAGCGGTGTGCTCGGAACTACTTCGTATATGAACAGAAAAGGAGCCGCTTCGGATACCGTTATTGAAGAAGCCGAAGGCGAACAAATAAAAGAAGAATCGAAACCTGCCGAAGAAAAAGTCGAACAATATTTGCAGGTTGACCCGATCGAAGTCGAAATTGGTTATGGATTAATCAGTCTTGTTGACGAAAAACAGGGTGGTAATTTATTTCAGAAGATATCATCGACGCGAAAAGTAATTGCCCTCGAATACGGGGTTTTAATTCCGCCTGTAAGAGTTAGAGACAATTTACAGCTTTCTCCAAATGAATACGTAATAAAGATTAAAGGAAATGTTGTCGCAACTTATGAGTTGTACCCCGATCGATATCTGGCAATGAATCCGGGAGTTACAGAAGAAGAGTTATCCGGTATTCCTACGAACGATCCAGCTTTCGGACTTCCGAGCTACTGGATAACTCACGAGGAGAAAGAGAAAGCTGAAATGCTGGGTTATACGGTTGTGGATGCTATTTCTGTCCTCGCAACACATTTGCAGGAATCTCTCAAACGAAATTTTGACAAAATACTTTCACGTCAGGAAGTAAAACAATTGTTAGAGAATCTCAAAAAAGAATATCCCGCTGTTGTCGAAGATATTAATCCGGATATCCTCAATCTCGGTATGATTCAAAAAGTGCTTCAGAATCTTTTGAAAGAAGGAATTCCAATTAAAGATTTTGTGAGAATTCTCGAAGCATTGATCGATTATTCAAAGATAACGAAGAATATCGATGTGCTTACAGAATATGTTAGGCATTCAATTGGAGACACTATTGCAAGCCTCTATAAAGATTCAAACGGAGTGATTCACGCAGTTGCATTGGGTGAAAATTTGGAGATGATGATAACCAAATCGCTCCAGGCTCAAAAAGACAATATAATTACACTTGGACTTTCAACCGAAGTGCTGCGTGAATTGAATATCAGAATTCAACAAGAGATAGAAAAATTCAACAATATGGGATATCCTCCAATCATAATAACCTCGGCGGCAATTAGACCATATTTTTATCGACTGGTCAATTCGAGTTTTCCCGACCTCGTTTTGCTCTCTTATAGTGAATTGCCGTCAAATATCGAAATTGAATTTATAGGAAAAGTAGAGGTGGGTAATGCAAATTAAAAAATTTATTGCGCCAACATTACGAGAAGCCAAAGAACAAATGAAAAACGAACTCGGCGGCGAAGCAATAATTCTGGGAACAAGAGTTATCGAAAACGACAGAAGATTTAACCTTAGGAAAATGTTCGAAATAACTGCTGGAGTGGATGAAGAAATTAAAAAAACTCCCACGTTAGATAACGATTACGAATCTGAAAAAGTTGATATCGATGTTGAATTGTCCAAACTAACAAAAAAAATATTTGAGGCTAAAGAAAATAAAAAAGTTATTGCCGAAGAGGTCCATACAAAAACAAAAAAATTGACCACATCGCAGCTTGACGAATATTTTGAAAAATTACTCGATCTGGAGATTAACCGTCAGCTTGCAAAAGAACTAATAGAACAATTAAAGAATTACGACGGTCTGCTCGGAGAATCGAATCTGGAGAGCTATCTGATTGCAGGGATGGCTTCAATGATACCGACCAAAGAATTCAAAATCAAAAAAAATCGGAATACAAAAGTTGCACTTGTAGGTCCTACTGGCGTCGGTAAAACTACTTGTATAGCCAAACTGGCAGTCATTTCAAAAATTATTCACAAACTTAAAGTCGGACTAATTTCGATTGATACATACCGTCTGGGTGCAATCGATCAACTCAGGATATTTTCGGAAATAAGCGATATCGAAATGAGCGTGGCATATGAACCTTCGGATATGCCCCGGCTAATTAAGAAATTCAAAGATAAAGATCTGATATTTATCGATACAGTTGGTAGAAGCCAAAAAAGTAGAGAAAATTTGAATAAGATTAATGAATATCTTGAAGCCGCCGAAGTGGACGAAACTGTATTGGTCGTAAGTGCAACGAGTTCTATGAAAACGCTTTTTGATGTAGCCGAGAAGTTCAAAGTGCTCAATTACAGTTCGGTTATTTTTTCAAAAGCTGACGAAGCAGTAACCTATGGCAATATATTAAACCTGACGAATAAATTTAATTTGCCGGTTATGTTTCTTACGAATGGTCAGGTAATTCCCGACGATATTTTATCCGTCAATCCGGAATACCTTGCCAATGTAATTTATAAAGGAAAGCTCTACTGATGAACGATCAGATAAAACGTTTGCTGGAATTGCGTCGACTGCAAAATAAGAGGGTAGCGAACTCTACTCTTATTGTTTCCGTATGTTCTGGAAAAGGAGGAACTGGCAAATCGTTTGTCTCGTTAAATCTGGCATATAAACTATCGCGACTGAACAAAAAAGTACTTGTGGTCGATTTCGATTTCAACTTATCGAATTTGCATTTACTTTTAAATGAAACTGTAAAAGAACCGCTTTCCAATTTCTTCCATCAAAAAGTTACTTTTGACGAGCTGATCTTTAGATATAACGAAAATTTGCATCTGATTTTTGGAGATTCCGGTAGCAATAATTTCCCGAAAATTACAAATGATTTGATCGAATATTTCTTTATTCATCTCGATAAGTCGGCTCGAAATTACGATTTTATTATTATCGATTCGTCTGCTGGAGCCGATTTGAATACAATGTATCAAATCAGTCGGTCAGATTTGAACTTGATTGTAGCTTCGCCAGAACCGACGGCAATTATGGATGCTTACGTGTTGATTAAGATGATTACTGAGTTAGTTACTGAAAAGCAGTATATGAATATGCCGCAAAACATAGTGGTTATCAATAAAGCCGAAGACAAAGAAGAAGGCGAACAGGCATTTCAAAATTTATCTACTGCTGTGCGCCATTTTCTCAACAAAGAAATAATGCTTCTCGGTGTGATTGGACACGACAGAACTGCATATAAATCAATTATTAACCAGGAATTACTGGTCGAACACTATCCGAATTCTATGGCTGCCCTCCAGATAGAAGACCTGGCACATCGTTTCCTGAATATTGCACAGATGGCTAATAGTAGCCAGCTTTTCAGTCAAAAACCCTCAATATAGCCTAAAAATAAAGCTTTTCGAATGGTATAGTCTTTGCCTCTTTCTTAATCAAAATAATTGGAGAGGTGATGAACAAAATAATAATGCAGTTCGGATTACTCGTTTTCTTCTTTTCCGTTATTTATTTTGTTCAAAAGGGGCTCGATGTAACGCGAGTAATACTGAATTCCCTTTCGATATTTCTCCTTTTGACGATAATGTTAAGTTTCGTCACAATCAGTTTAATCAAAGCCATCAATCGCAATTCGCTCGAAAAAATAAAAGAAGAACCATCAGGAAAAGACAGTAATGAATAAAAACGAACAATTATGGGAATCCTTCAAGGCGCATCCTTCGCCTGAATTGAAGAAAAAGATAATACTCAACTACATCAATCTTGTCCATTATGTAATCCACAAAACAAATCTCAATCAAAGCGAATTATTCGACAGGAGAGATTTTTTTCAATTTGGCATCGAAGGTTTAAGCGAGGCAATCGATCGTTTTGACCCGGATTACGGGACAAAGTTCGAAACGTATGCAATCCAAAGAATACGAGGCAAAATTTACGATGAAATTCGTAAGTACAGTCATAAATACGAAATGATTGGCGAACCTGAACCGGTTGCCACAATTAGCAGCGGAACGGTATCGCTCAACAGCAATTATATCGAAGAAGAGGGAATGCAGGTCTACGAGATGATGGCCGACGATAGCGAGGAGCCTCTTCAGATTCTTGAAAAAAATGAAATGAAAGAAAGACTCGTTAAGATTATCAAGGAATTGAGTGAGCGCGATAGAATGTTGATTACTCTTTATTATTATGAAGAACTAAACTATCAGGAGATTGCAAAAGTTTTGAATATAACCGTATCGCGCGTATCTCAGTTGCATTCTAAGATAATGAAAATACTCAAACAAAAACTGACAGAAAAAAATGGTTGAACAGGGAACAACAGATATCAAAGAAAAGATACGCAAGCAGCTATCAGGGATTGGCAATATACCTGCTGTGCCACAGGTAATAGCTGAAGTTTCTCAGATGCTCGACAATGAAATGACCAGTGCTTCGGATCTTTGCAAAGTAATTTCGAGGGACCAGGCGCTGGCAGCCAAAATTCTTGCCGTTGCGAATTCTCCGCTCTACGGTTTACCCCGCAGAGTTTCTACCATAGAATTTGCCGTTGTAATTATCGGTTTTGATCACATCAAAAATATTCTTCTGGCGCTTTCTCTTCTCGATACATTTAAAGTAAGAAATGCAAAAGATTGGAATCATCAGGATTACTGGCGACATTCGATTCTAACTGCCACCGGCGCTAAAAGAATTGCCGACGATTTACGCTATCCCAGGTCGGGCGAAGTTTTTACTGCCGGTCTATTGCACGATCTGGGACTGGTTATTCTTTATAAATACATGAATTACGATTACAAACAAATAATTGAATTGGTTGAAAATCAGGGATTGAGTTTTCTTGAAGCCGAAAATAAAATTCTCGGTTATACTCATAGTCATATAGCGGAATTTCTATTGGACAAGTGGAATTTCCCCCGAAATATAGTTGATGCCGTGGTTAATCATCACACACCATCTGAATCGGAATATAATCCCGTTTTGACTTCGCTCGTCCATTTAACTGACTATATGACTCAAAAATTTAATATCGGGGCTTTTATGTGCGACAACAATATGCCTCTGGACGACAATATTCTCGATATACTTCAATTCGGAAATATGGAATATCTCGAACAATTTATTGAAAGTTATAAACCTTTATTTAATCAACATTTTGAATCACTAAACAGATAAGAGCAATGAACACAATAGTATTTGACCAGGCACAAAAAAGGGAACGTACACAACTCGTATTGAAGCGCGTAACGACGCTCTCGCCGGTACCTAAAATACTTTCCGAAGTTCTGGAATTGTTGAAAGATCTCAATACAAGTCCACAAAAACTGGCTAAAGCTATTTCGAAGGACCAGAGCATAGTGGTTAAAATTCTTACTATAGCCAATTCGCCCTTTTATGGACTAGCCAAAAGGGTATCGTCCATCGAGTATGCCATTATGATTTTGGGCTTCAATGAAATCAGAAATATTGTTATGGCGCTTTCGTTGATGGAAACTATGAAAAATAAAAACGATGAATATATGAACCAGAAAAACTTCTGGCTTCATTCATATATAACTGCAACAACTGCAAAAAAGATTGCCGACGATATGAATATTCGTGAAAGCAACGATGTGTTTATTGGCGCATTGCTTCACGACCTGGGCATATCGGTTATCCATCGATATATGCATTCAGACTTTGTAAAAATCAAAGAAAGCGTGGAAAAGGGTTCGAAATATTCAGAGGCCGAAAATCAACAACTTGGTATGGACCATCAGATGGTCGGCTATACTCTTTTACGCAACTGGAATATTCCAGAGCATATTTGCGAAATGGTAAAATATCACCACAATCCTCAACAATCGACAAATACAAAAATTCTATCCTCAATTATTCATCTGAGCGATTATATGACTCAGAAACTCGATATCGGAAAATTTGATTGGGATAATGACCTCGAATTAAATGCCGAAGCAGCTACCATTCTGCAGTTTAAAGATATGCAGGAAATTGAAGAATTTATTGAGAGTTACAGAGAACCAATTTCATCACAAATAGAATCATTGAGGAATTTGCTTTGAGAGTAATTAAAGATAATACCGCGCGATTCGAATCGTTCTCGAAATCGCTTCAATACTATACGAAAGGAAACTCGTCAGGGGATTTCCAGCTGATTAATATCGAAACTCATCGTTCGAGAAACAATTTGTTCGAAAAGTACAACTACATCATTCAATCGCTTTTTACTTTTCAGAAAAAATTTGCGGGTCTGAAAAATATCGATGAGATCCATTCTTTGTTCAGCCATCATGTTAAGATGATCATCTCTTCCAAAGAAGTCGATTTATTTATGTTTGACGATTCGCGCACAATCTTAAACTCTGTAAGTACAAACTCGTCGGTGCTCCAGAATAAATTGGTCAATAAAGCCTTTAAAAACGGAATACTGGATTGGATATTCGAAACACAAAAGCCGACACTTATTCCGGATTTAAGTTCAATTACAGGTGAAGGCTCGAAATTATATCAAACAATCTTTCCGGTTTATTTTCAGAAAAATCCGATTGGAGTGGTGTCGCTCTTAGGACCGGCTTATAAGATATCTGAGGACTCGCTCGAAAATCAGGCCATCTATATTTTGTTGAGTTCAGTTGTACCACAAATTATCTCAATACAGCAGAAAAATAAAATAAACAAACTCTACGACGATTTACACACTTACGAGTCTAAATTAAATAATGATTTCAGACTTTATGCCGTCGGAGAATTTGCCGAAGGCATTATTCACGATATGCTCAACTCGCTGCAGGTTATTTTGAGTAATGTTGATTATATCGAAAGTTTGAATACAGGCGTTGAAACCGAAATTTTCGAAAAAATAAGAGAACGAGTAGAACGACTCAGCGGCCTGTCTCAAAAGCTTTTCAAATTCAATGAAATAAATAAAAACTTTGAAAAACAAAATTTGCCGTGCGACCTCAATTCTCTGGTAAAAGATTTCTATGGCGTGGTTGTAGCAACTCTCAAAAGTCTAGAACTTGAATGTGAACTCGACCTGGAAGATAATATTCCACCAGTACTTGCAAACGCTAAAGAGATTAAGCAAATCCTAACGAATATCTTTTCAATGATTAAAAAGAAATCGAAACGCGGCAGCGGTATCGTAATTCAAACTAAATATATTAACGAAGTTATTGTCCTCTCTGTTTTTGTTACAGATTACTGGGAAGATTTCGGAAAATCGACAGACTATATATCCAATCTGACTATAAAGATTGTCGGTGAATTAATGAAAAAATGTGACGGCAAAATCGAATACGACTCGATGCCGCTAAAAGGTACTTCTATTCATTTGTTATTCCCATTAAAAAGGAAGTTAACAAGATGAAAGTTCTGGTTGCAATATTGATCCTCTTAGCTGGCTTCTCTACTCAGGCACAGGAAGATACGCTCTCTTTGCAAACGGCTTATGAAGACGACGTTCAAGACTCGATCGATATAAGAGAACTCGTCGCTCAACAAATTCTTATGGCAAAAATTAAAAACGAAAATAATGCAGTTAAAGAGCCTGATATTATTGAAACAGCTCCTGAATATGAAAACGAGATGCCCGTAGTGATTAATAAGAAAAAATCGTTTTATCAATTGTATCTGGAATTGCCGTTTAATATAAAACTATTGATTTCCTTCTCGGCGTTTTTATTCGTCCTAATCTTCATTCGAAGAGCCGTGCTTAGAGCACAGAAAATGTCGAAGAAGAAACTGAAAAATAACATCGGAATGATGAGACAAGAAAAATTGCAGCTGGTAACCGACCACAGAAAAAGTAAATTCAGAAAAGAATTATTGAACA
This sequence comes from Melioribacter sulfuriphilus, assembly GCF_052656625.1. NCBI lineage: Bacteria > Pseudomonadati > Ignavibacteriota > Ignavibacteria > Ignavibacteriales > Melioribacteraceae > Melioribacter > Melioribacter sulfuriphilus. The sequence goes on from NZ_JBQXXK010000001.1 coordinate 356,053, forward strand.
ATCCTGTAATAAATAAATTGAATGATAAAAATATTAGCAAGAAGGCTAAGGAACTCAAAGTGGCGCAGGGTGAGTTGATGCTGGCAGCCAGGCTTAAATATTACGAGTTTCATAACTGAGGAGTTTATATGATTAAAGGAATTTATACTGTTGCAAGAGGGATGGTGCAGAGATCGCAGAATATCGACATCATTGCCAATAATATTGCCAATATTAACACAACCGCATATAAAAGAGAAATTCCGTTCTCCGAGTATATAAACGAAGCGGGCGAAGCTCAATTCAAAAAATTAACAAGCATGCAGCAGGGTGAAGCTGTACTTACTTCAAATCCTCTCGACGTTGCCATTTATGGAAAAGGTTTTTTTATGATTAAAAACAGAAACGGTGAGTACGAATTGACTCGAGACGGTCGATTTCGACTTTCGGACGACGGCTATCTTGTCGACGGACAGGGGAATAGAGTGCAGGGCAAGGGCGGCGAAATTTATATGGGTGAATTGATCAGGAATAAAGATGCGGAAGTTAAAATTTCCAATAACGGAGAAATTAGAGTTGGCAACCAATACATTGATACGATCCTCGTTGTAGACGTAGAATTTCCGGAAAGTTTAAACCGTATTGGTGCTTCGAACTTTTTGCTGGAAAATCAGCCATTTAAAGAATTGAATGAAAATGATTTCAAACTGGCACAGGGATATCTGGAAGAATCGAATACGAATCCGATTCTGGAAATGGAAGCGATGATTTCGTTGAACAAATCGTATGAGACGTCACAAAAAATAATAAATGTGCTTGATCAGTCACTTGATCATGCAAATCAAATTGGCAAAATATAAACGAGGTAGATTATGCCGACGAGAGCTTTGAGAACGGCTGCATCCGGAATGTACGCGCAACAGATTAATATCGAAGTTATATCGAACAATATAGCAAACATCAACACAACCGGTTTTAAGAAAAACCGAGCCGACTTCCAGGATCTGATGTATCAGGAGGTCAACATCAATCCATTGACAAGCTCAACGCCAGGTGTTTATGAAACTACGAACAATAAAATCCAGATAGGAAATGGTGTCAAGCCGGCTTCGACTCAAAAAATTTTCAAACAGGGAGACCTGATAGCGACAAACAATCAGATGGATCTGGCAATCTACGGCGACGGATTTTTCCAGGTACGCAAAAGTGACGGAACTTTCGCTTATACTCGTGATGGTTCCTTCAAACTAAATGCCGACGGTAGAATCGTAACTTCAAGCGGATACGAACTCGATCCAGGTTTTACTATTAATAATGACGTAGTAAATTTAATGATTGCCAAAGATGGTACTGTCGAAGCTGAATTGGTGGACGGTTCACGAGTTACACTTGGCAGCATCGAAATAGCCCGATTTATGAATAACGGTGGTTTGGTTGCACTCGGTGACAATTTGTATGGAGAAACCCCCGCTTCCGGGCAACCAATACTCGGCACACCAGGTGAAGACGGCTACGGCGAAATTCATCAGGGCTATCTCGAAACTTCCAACGTCGATATAGTTGAAGAAATGATTGCAATGATTGCTGCTCAGCGTGCTTACGAAATCAATTCAAAAACTGTTAAAACAGTTGAAGATATGATGACAATGGCAAACAATCTGAAGAGGGGATAATGTTAGCAATATTCTTAATCATATTGCTTCAACTATTTCCTGAGGATTCGTTCAAATCGAAACTGCAAAATTATTTGTCAGAAAAATTGTCGGAGTATTCCAGATTTTCTTACAAAGTTAACGGTCTTCCTATCAACAATAGTAGAATTGAAATTGACGATAGTCGACAGATGAGGATTAGTAACAGATATGCTTTCTTGCCAGTGCAGGTTTACGATGCATACAACAATATCAGCAACTCGTTTATAACCATTGAAATTGAACTTTATAAAACTGTGCTCACTGCAAATAGAAAAATTAAAAAAGGAGAAATACTGAACGCAGACATGTTCGATTCTTCAGAAGTCGAAATAACGTCGATTAAAGGGACTCCACTTTTCAAAATTGATGAAATTGCAGGAAAAAGAAGCAGAACCGATATTAATGAGGGTGTGGTAGTGACGGAAGAAATAATTGAACCTGTACCCGACATTTATCTTGATAGTAAAGTTACACTCCATGTTATAAAAGGAAATGTAGATGTTTCGGTCGAAGCAACAGCGCGTCAGGAAGGAAGAATTGGTGAGATAATTAGAGTAATTACAGCTGATAATAAAATATTCAAAGCAAGAATAATCGACAAGAAAAACGTAATACTGGAAGACTAATATGAAAAATATAATGATTTTATTAATAGTTACGACCGCAACTGTATTCGGTCAAAATATGCGACAGAATTCGCTCTATTCTCTTTTTGCTGATAACAAAGCTGTTGGAATCGGCGATGCAATTACAATTATTGTTATGGAATCTTCACAGGCATCAAATAACGCTGAGACAACTACAGGCAGGACGAGCAATATCGGAGGTAATTTTTCGGGTAATATGGACAGCACTCCTTTACCAAAAGCAGATGGAAGTCTGGGCACAACTAATACTTTCGAAGGTACCGGTTCTACAAAAACTACCGGTCTTGTAAGAACTAAAATAAGCGCGCTGGTCGATACAGTTTATGCAAATGGCAACATGTTAATTACTGGCAGCAGAAAAATTGTAATCAATGGAGAAGAGCAGGTTATAAAAATAAAAGGAATTGTAAGACCGAGTGACATAATGCCGGACAATTCCGTTTATTCATATAATATATCGGAAGCGGAAATTACATTCGAAGGTAGCGGTATGATCGACCGTTCTCAAAGTCCAGGCTGGCTAACCAGGTTATTCCATTGGTTATTTTAAGGTGTGAAAATGAAAATTAAGGCAACAGTATTACTATTTATTCTAATGACGACCTTGAATGCACAGCGCATCAAGGATATTGCATATTTAAATGGAAATGACGCCGAACAAATAATCGGGTATGGATTGGTTGTCGGTCTTGCTGGAACGGGTGACAGTTACAGGTCGTCCTTTACGATTCAATCAGTAACAAGCATGCTAAAACGGTTTGGAATTACAGTCCCGCAGGAGGATATCCGAACCAAAAATGTAGCTGCAGTAATGGTTACTGCTACGTTGAATGCAAATTTGAAACCTGGCGCTGAATTCGATGTAACCGTATCTTCAATTGGAGATGCTACAAGTCTTCAAGGCGGTACATTGCTAATGACCCCATTATCTGGAATAAACGGGCGGGTCTACGGTTTTGCTCAGGGACCAATTTCAGTGGGTGGTTACGATGTCAATACTTTTTCAGGCAATAGAATTTCAAAAAATCACTCACTCGCCGGTAGAGTGCCACGCGGAGGTAGATTAAAGGAAGCCGTCTCTTTTCCTGATTTATATGAATCAGAAGTTGCCGTCTATCTTAAAGAGCCTGATCTTACGACAGCAAACAATATAAGTAACGCTATAAATACAACATTTGGCGGCAATATTGCAAGAGCTGTCGATGCAGCTGAAGTAAGAGTGTCGGTACCGCAGGAGCGTCAAAATAATTTAATTGGTTTTCTGGCAGAACTTGAAAACATTAACGTGGAAGTGGATGAAGTTGCTCGCGTTGTGCTCAATGAGAGGACCGGTACAGTAGTGGCTGGCAGCAATGTTAAAATTCAACCGGTTTCGATCACACACGGCGGTTTGAATATACAAATCCGTTCTTACCCGATAATCTCTCAACCCAATGCATTCTCGAGAGGTGAGACAATCGTATTAAATAATCTGGTACCGTATGTTTCACAGGATTCAACTAAAACGGTAGCCATACAGGGTGCAACTAATGTTCAGGAAGTTGCAGCTGCATTAAATTCGCTCAAGGTATCGCCGCGCGATATAATTGCTATTTTCCAGGCTCTCAAAGAAGCTGGAGCATTAATTGCAGAATTGGTGATAATGTAATATGAATAATTTGAGTGTAAAAATAACCGAACCGGGCAAGCATCTCAATCAGATGCAAAATGTCAATGAACGCTACGACAGTAAGCAAAAATCAAAAATTGCTCAAGCGGCATTGCAATTCGAAGCGCTCTTTACATCGATGCTACTTCGCTCGATGAATAGTGCTACTGAAGAAATATTTGATAACAGCGAAAATGAATTCGGTGTTAAAAATAATTCCAACTTATTCGGATTGCCCGACGGCTTCGATGCAATTTTTGAACAACAGTTTGCTGACTTTATGACCAGGGGTAAAAGTATTGGCATCGCAGACGCCGTCTATAAAAAAGTCACCGGTGAAGAGTTGCCCAAAAATATTAAGACAAGCTCTTTCAAGCGGACAGTTGATGTGGATACAAGAAAATATGATACTGAATTCAAAAGTGTTAAACCTGCGTCGGATTCTTTGAATCGTCTCAGGAAATATGAGGATATTATCGACAAGGCATCGAATGAATTTGGAGTTGACAAAAATCTGATCAGGTCGGTTATACTGGCTGAGTCGGCCGCTAATCATAATGCCATATCTCCGGCAAAGGCAAAAGGACTCATGCAATTGATTGATTCGACTGCAACAGAGATGGGTGTAAAAAACAGTTTTGATCCAGAACAGAATATCTTTGGAGGCACTAAATATCTGGCTAAAATGCTTCGACAATACAATGGAAATCTGAAGCTTGCACTGGCGGCTTATAACGCCGGACCAAATAATGTTGAAAAATACAATGGTATTCCTCCTTTCAAGGAAACACAAAGATATATTGAAAAAGTAATTTCTTATTTAAATCATTTTAATGAGAATGAATCATGAACTTAGAAAAGTTAATTGAATCTCTAAGAAGGCAGGAAAAAAATTTTAGCGAGCTTCTTGATACAATCAAAACCAAAAAAGAAGCATTGCTAGAAAACGATATTCCAAAACTCGACAAAGCCGTCGATGCAGAACAAAAATTGCTCCATTTAATTCAAAAAGAAGAGCGAGAAAGAAAGCGACTTACATATGTATTCGCAACGGAAAATTCAATCGACTTAAAAAACGCATCGATTGAAGAGTTGTTGAATAAATTGCCAAATCTAAGCAGTCAATTAAAGAATCTTAGGGATTCAATTAAAGAAAAAGCTGCTGAAATTATAAAAATTAATTCTCAGCTTACGGTTTTAGTTGGAGTATCGCGTAATCTTATTCGTGATACTGTAACTACATTACTGAGCAAAAGCAAAAAATCGCTTGTTAATAAAAGAGTTTAGTTATGGGTATTGGTAAAATATTCGATATATCTGTGCGTACGATGGCAACATACCAGCGTGCTCTGGATGTGACTTCTCAAAACGTATCGAATGCTGGTAATGAGGAATATACACGTCAGAAAGTTGTATTTGGGACTGAACAAACTCAAGCTGGTATCGGAATGGGTGTTAAAATTCAGGATGTAGTTCGTGTGAAAAACGATTTGATTGATAAGCAGATTTATCAATACCAGTCGACTTATTCAGATGCCAATAAACGTTCAGAGTTACTTCAACAGGTCGAAACAATATTAGCTGAACCCGGAGATTACGGATTATCGAGCTATTTCAACCAATTCTTTAATTCGTGGAGTCAGCTGGCTACAAATCCAACATCGATCCAGTATCGTACTCAGATTGTTCAAAATGCTCAACGACTCAGTGAACGTTTTAAGGAGGTATATGATAGTATCAGCTCCATACAGCATCTTCTAAAAAATGAAACCGTATCGAAAGTAAACGAAATGAATTCTTACTTAAAAGAAATATATGATTTAAATAGGAAAATTTATGATAGCGAAGCAGTTGGAATTAAAGCCAGCGAGCTTAAGGATAGAAGAGATTTACTGTTGAGTGAGTTAAGTAAATTGGCAAATATAACAATCAGCAATAATGAATATGGCACTGTGACGGTTAGTGTTGGTGGTGTTCTAGCAGCCGACCGTAATGTGTATACTGAATTTACAGTAAAACTTGATGGGACAAAATTAAAAGTTGTACCTAAGTCGGATGAAAGTAGTTCTGTAGTACTTAATAACGGTGAATTGTACGCACTCACAGATCTTTATTCTAAGCAAATTCCAAAGTACAAAACCGACTTGGAAAACCTTGCCAATGTATTCATCGACAAAGTTAATGAATTGCACCGACAGGGATATACACTGGTTCAAAGTGGCTCGTCGTCTACCGATATCCCGTTTTTTGGGACGCTTAGCGGCGGATCAGTGGTCGATGCTTTCGTTGACGGAAAGATTAAGATCAATCCGGATATATTAAACAATCCAAAAAACATTGCCGCTTCTGGAGTGGCAGATAATGACGGAAATTCCGACAATGCAGTTAACATTGCAGGACTGGCGGACGTAAAATTTAGCGAACTTGGCGATCAGACTATGCTCGAAGCTTATTCTACATTCCTGAATAATTTCGGTCTGGAAAAAGTCCAAAGCGATAATCGAATTGAAACCAGCGAAATGGTTCTACAACAATTGAACCTTCAAAAGTCGTCTTACTCGGGCGTATCGATAGACGAGGAGATGACTAATGTGATTAAATACCAGCGCTCCTACGAAGCAGCTGCTCGATTAATACGTGCAGCTGATGAAATGCTCGAAACGATAATTCAAATGGTCTAACAGATGAGAATAACTGAAAACATATTGACAAATAAATATCTTTATAACCAAGATAAGATTAACAACGAAAAAGTTAAGATTCAGAATCAATTGATAACTAACAGTCGCATTGAAAAATTGAGCGACGATTTGTTTAACTCGCTTGAAATTATCAATATCGATTCTCAAGTAAAAAAAATAGAAACCTATCAGAAGAATATCGAGTATTCGAAAGAATTTGTAAAATTCACTATCAATTCATTAGATAATATTGTAGGCGAGACACAAAAAATTATTACACACGTTGTTAACATAGATAATGCGGTAAATGCTAATTTTAGCACGGTCGCTCAGTCTGTACGTGCTTCGTTAGAAGCGATTGTGCAAAATTTGAACGCAAAATACAACGATATGTATTTATTTGCAGGTACAAATTATTCGACTGATCCATGGTCAATTGACAGTAATGGGGAGGTAGTTACAAATTCTGCCGACATGAGCGGCGAGGTCAAAGTGCAGATCTCCAGTGGTATCAAGGATAGTATCAATGTCCCAGGCTCTAAAATCGAAAGCAGCGATTTGCTATCTACAATCAACGACATTATAGACTCGCTCGATTCAGGCACTGTACCAAGTCAAACGTTAAAAGATAGATTGAATGCAGCATACAAAGAAATCCTTTCGATAGAGTCGTTGACCGGTGAAAAATATAACAGATTGGAGGACATCTATACAATCCTCGATAACCAAAAACTTGATGCTCAGGACATGCTTTCGAAAAGGAAAGAAATAGATCCTGCTGAATTGTCGATTAAGTTACAGTATCAAGATTATCTACTGCAGTTGTCATATAAATTAGCCTCATCAATTTTACCCAAATCAATTCTGGACTATATGTAATGCGAAAATCGGGAGCTTTTATTGGTTTAACATTAGGAATTTTTTCAATATTCGGAGCTTTTATAATCGAAGGTGGTTCGATAAAAGCTCTTTTTATCGTTTCGTCGCTTGTAATCGTTTTTGGCGGTACATTCGCTGCAGTAATTATTGGATTCGGGCTTGATAACTTTAGCAAAATATTTCAATTAATCCGACTTGCATATTTTCCGCCCAAATACGATATAAAAAAGATTGTGGATATATTTATTGAATTGTCGATTAAAGCCCGAAAGGAAGGACTACTTGCCATTGAAAAAGATATTGTCAAATTTCCTTACAGCTTTCCCAGGAAAATGACAAAATATGCAATCGACGGAATTGATCCCGAATCGATTTATTCCCTTGCACAGATGGAAATAAAGGCAATGCAGGAACGGCATTACTCAAATATCTTTTTGTTTACAAAAATGGGAGGTTATGCTCCCACAATGGGAATTATTGGTACCGTTATGGGTTTGATTATGACGCTCGCAAATGCAGGAGCTGATCCGGACTCGTTGATTAAAAATATTGCTACTGCCTTCATTGCCACTTTGTGGGGTGTATTCAGTGCAAATATTATCTGGTTGCCAATTGGAGACAGACTTAAAAAATGCCATTTGGAAGAAAAAAATATGATGGAAGTAACTCTGGAGGGAGTAGTTACTCTCCTAAGTGGAGAGATTCCTTCGATAATGAAAGCGCGTCTGGTTGGAATGCTTCCGACTTCCGAACAGTACGAAAAAATAAGCGCTTAGATAACGAAGAAGAATTCCTTTTCAGAGAAGATAGTGATAAGGATCGGTATTTGATTACTTACGCCGACCTGATTACTCTTTTATTGGGTTTGTTCATCATTTTGTATGCAATGTCGAATATCGATACTGCCAAATATAAAAATGTGGTTGCTGCTATGGGAAATATATTTGGAAGTTCGGCTAATCTATCTGTATTGGAAGATGGAAAAATAATCCCTAGTCCAAAAGAAAAATTAGCCGACCAGTTATCGAGTTTGATCGAAACATATAATTACGGTTCATCTATAAGGCTGGAAGAGAATGAGCGTGGAATAACAATCCACATTCTGGATGACATTTTATTTCCATCTGGACAGGCAGCTCTGGACGAAAACGCAAAACTTGTATTGCAGAGATTGGCGCGTGTTATTAGAGCATTACCAAATGATATCAGAATAGAAGGTCACACAGACAATGTACCAATTAACACAGCACGCTATCCTTCCAACTGGCACTTGTCGGTTGACAGAGCGCTCAGCACGGCATATTATCTAATTAAGGATGAAGGCATTAAGCCAGATAAAGTTTCAATCGTGGGCTATTCAGAATATAAACCAATAGCCTCGAACGATTTGCCCGAAACAAGGGCACTAAATAGAAGAGTAGACATAGTAATATTAAAGTGAGAAGCTATGAAGGTTAAAACAAAACAATTCGGCGAAATTGAGTTTCCCGACGACCTTATTCTTAATTTTAAAGAAGGTTTGGTCGGCTTCGAAACTCTTCGTAAATTTATCTTGATAAAACCGGAAGATACTCTTTTTTACTGGCTTAACTCGATCGAAAATCCGGATATAGCTTTCCCGTTATTCGGACTTAGGTTAATCGACGAAGAGTATCCACAGGTTGAGAATCATGAAGCATTTGGAATCGTAATTCTGAATTCTGACCCGTTAAAGATAACAATCAACATGAAAGCACCTGTATACATTAACCAGGATAACAAAACGGGCTATCAGAAAATTCTTGACGAGGAAAAATATTCACTCTATTACAATTTATTTACAGAGTAAGCCATGTTAATTTTATCAAGAAAAGTAAACGAAGAAATTAAAATCGGGTCCGATATAACGATTAAAATCTTATCAATTTCAGAGAACCACGTTAAAATCGGAATATCGGCACCAGACTCAGTAGAAATTTATCGGGGAGAAATTTACGAAAAGGTAATCGAGATTTCACGCGAAGCCTCGCAACAGAAAGGCGTCGAAAATGTCGATTTGTCGAAATACAAAATTAAAAAGGTTAATAAATGACGACCTTTTTTGACAATAAAGTGCGAATCCTGGTGATCGATGATTCAGACATTATTCGTAATGTAGTTAAAAATTTTCTGAAGGAATATAATATTGAAGTCATAATGTCGAGCGATGGACTCGAGGGCATCCAGAAAGCCATCGAATATAAACCTAAATTAATTTTTCTCGATATAATGATGCCCAATCTTGATGGACTAAGAATGCTGAAAGTTATTAAAATTCTTGACGACCTGAAAAACATTCCAGTAATTGTAATTAGCGGACACACAGACAAAAAAAACGTTATCGAGGCAGTTGAATCAGGAGCGGTTAATGTCATTTCAAAACCATTAACAAAATCTGTTTTAATCAAATCGATTAAAGAAGCGCTTGGAGACGATTTTTTTTCAGAACTCAGAAACCAAAAGCTATTGAGTAACGAAGAAAAGAAAGAAATAAAGGAGACCATAAAAAAACTTTTTATTTCGAATTTACCCTCTAAAATCGAAGCCATCAAAGACGCACTCGTCAGTGAAAAACGAGAACTGTTAATGACTATTATCCATGAATTAAAAGGGAGCAGTGGTACAGTCGGTTTTAGAAATCTTTCTCGTATTTGTGCTGAAATTGAAGGTAAAATTTCCGATAATAATAATGACTGGCGTACAATTGAAAACTCAATTGAAAATTTGTTTAACGAAATCGAAGTGCTCGAAATTCTTAATTCTAAATAAGGTGTTAAAATGTTCGTAATTGTAGGTATTGCTGTAGTATTTATTTCAGTAGTTGCGGGTTTTACCATTGCAGGCGGTAATCTTGTACTTCTTATTCAGATTTCCGAATTTATTACAATTGGAGGTGCCGCAATCGGAAGTATTTTAATTGCGTCTCCACCTGTACTGTTGAAAAAAATAATAGCACAATTACCTACACTTTTCAAAGGTCATTCTGCTTCTAAAGAAGATTACATTGAGATGCTGAAAGCCTTCAGTATGCTCTTTCTTACTGCACAAAGAGAAGGTTTGTTGGCAATTGAAAAACATATCGAACAACCGGATAAAAGCGACATCCTATCGAAGAGTAAACTATTGATAGAGGATCCAATTAAAAAAGATTTTTTTTGCGATACAATGAAAGTGATGTTGGCAGGTTCAGTACCTCCGCATGAACTCGAAAACTTAATGGATGCAGAGATTGAAACATTTGAACTCGAAAATAAGCCTGTCTCAGAAACTATTGGCCGTGTCGGTGATTCGTTACCAGGTCTTGGTATTGTAGCGGCAGTACTCGGTGTAATTATTACCATGGGTTCAATTAATGAAGGAGCCGAAGCTGTAGGTCACCACGTAGCTGCAGCATTAGTAGGTACATTTTTAGGAGTTCTGCTTTCTTACGGTTTTGTCAACCCAATTTCTGCAAACCTGCATCATATTGTAGCAGACAAAGTCCAGGAATTGAAAATAATAAAGACATTCATACTTGCTTATGCAAAGGGGAATCCTCCTTTTGTAGCAGCTGAAATGGCAAGGCGCACAATCTTTTCAGATCACCGTCCTACTTTCAGTGAACTTGAAAATGCTTTAAGAGGTAAGAAATAAAATGGCTGAGGCATCGAATAAAAGACCCACATTAAAAAAGCAGGAAGAGCCTCCTCAGAGTATTTCGTACGACGAACAACCACCAATAATAAAAAAAATAAAAAAGGTCGATGGAGGACATCATGGCGGAGCCTGGAAAGTAGCTTATGCCGATTTTGTGACGGCCATGATGGCTCTTTTTATTGTGCTGTGGGTTCTCGGTCAAAGCGAAGAAGTTAAAGAAGCTGTAGCTGGCTACTTTAGCGACCCTATTGGTTTTTCAACTAAAGGTAAAAGCATTCTTGAAGGCAATTCAAATTCTTTAATAGATTCCAAAATTCTCTCGGAAATCGAGAGGAAAGAATTAGAACGACAAGAACTCGAAAAGATGGGAGAAAAATTAAAGGAAGAACTTGCCAAAGAAACAGAATTAGAAAACCTTTCCGACCAGGTTAAAATCGAGGTTGTCAAAGAAGGTTTAAGAATTGAATTAATCGATTCTGCTAACGATATCTTTTTTGAAGTTGGCACTGCTGAACTAAAACCTGAAGCTAGGCGCATCTTAAGTAAAATAGGTACAGAAATTTCTAAAATGAATAATAAAATTATTATCGAAGGACATACTGATGCACGGCAGTATAGAAATGACGGTACTGGATATACTAACTTTGAACTCAGTACTGATAGAGCTAATGCAGCCAAACGCGTTCTTGTGGCAGCAGGTGTTTCCGAAAAACAGATCGATGAAATTAGTGGCTATGCCGATACACGCCTGCGTGACCAGAATGATCCTTACAGCTCAATTAACAGAAGAATAAGCATCACTCTCAAATATTCAAATGATTAAATGACATCTGATAAGAAAAAAATATTGATCATTGAAGACGACCAACTATTACAGGATTTTTACCGAATTTTATTCGACAAAATTGGATTTGATACCATTATTACGGAAGATACTGAGGAGCTTTTTTCTTATCTCAATGGTAATGATGTAGCTTTGATTATAATGGACGTAAGTCTAAGAAATACATATCTGGGAAAAGAAAAAATCGACGGTTCTAAACTTTCGCGGTATATTAAAGAAAATTTTGTTAATTTAAACGTGCCAATACTCTTAGTTACAGCATACTCGAAGAGCAAAGATGGCGGCAGTTTATTAATTGAAAGCAAAGCAGACGATTACGTCCTGAAACCGATAGTGAGTATCGACTTATTTTTACAAAAAGTAAACAGGTTGGTATATGAAAGATAAAATTCTTGTTGTAGAAGATGAAAAAGATACCAGATTTATACTGGAGAAACTACTTACTCGTAACAATTATGAAGTGGCAACTGCGATTAATGGCGAGGATGCGCTCGAAATATTGAAAAATTTTAGTCCGAAAGTAATACTTGCAGATTGGACAATGCCTGTATTAGACGGACTTTCGCTTTGTAATATTTTAAAGGCGGATGAAAAATTAAAGACGATCTATTTTATTATATTGACAGCGCGTTCGTCATTGAAAGATCGAATAATGGGACTTGATATTGGTGCAGATGATTTTCTGGTAAAACCGGTTGAAAATCAGGAATTGCTTGCCCGCATCAGGTCAGGAATCCGCATTTATAACCTTCAAAATGAATTAAAAAATGCGGAACATAGTAAAGCCGTTGTCGACCTTGCCTGCACAATCGGACATAAAATTAATAATCCTCTCAGTAGTTTAATGCTTTCGTTAAAATCCATTGAAAATGAACTTAGTGACGAAAATAAATTGAAATTGGCCGACGACCTCAAAGTAATGAAAGAATCTGTCGAAAGAATTAACAAATTCGTTCAGCAATTGATTTATCTCAAAAATCCAGAGGTAGTCGACTATATTGACGAAAACAGAATGATCAAAACCGACTAATCTAAAGAATTTGCCTTTTCCTTCGATAATAATATCGGAGGAAAAGGTATGCTCGAAAAAATAGTCAATATTAGTCCTAATACCGATTATAAAAAATCCAGCGGTAACTATAAGCTCAATCGCAAAAGCAATCCTTATGCCTTTTCTTCAATAATTAACAACGACACAGTTTCAATTTCGCCAGCCACTGCATTATTATCCAGTTACGGCTGGAAATTGAACAATTTTAGCAGCAGCAATGATAAAATTGAAATTTCATTTGAATATGAGAATTTTTTATTTGTCGCCTCGCTCGAATTAATCGAATTATCAAAATATCGTCAGATCAATTATCGGGTAAGCAAATCAGTAAATAAATATTCAACTGAAGTTACTATAACGATAAGCCTTTCCGCTCCTCTCTCTGAGACTAAAAAAAATATCATTTCCTCCCAAAAAATGGACAAACTGAAAGCCTTTTTCGAGCATATCAAGGAAGTTACTCTTTCGAAACCGAATATCATTACCGACTCCTTAACGCTCGATACTCTTTATGCGGATTCTAAAAATGAATTGAAAGAAGAATTCTTCTTTTTAAACAATTGCCTCCTGAGATTTATTGAGACATATTTATCTAAAAAGATAGATATAACAAGTAATGAAGGTGTCGAGCATGATTTCAAAATAAAAAGTATTCAGATAAAATAGTTTATGCATAATAAATACATTGCAGAAGATAATACGAATTTCGTTGAGGATTTAAAGCTCTATAAGGAATTGCCGGCAAGCAGGGCAATTGTTATTGTCGACTCTTCTTTGAATATACTGTATTGCAATTCGCTCTTCACCGATATTTTTCATTTAAATATCAATGACAGCCTACACCGATTAAATCCAACCTCAGAATTTTTATTTCTTATTAAAGGGTTCCTCAATAAGAATTTCAGGAATTTAACATTCGACGTTACTATTAATACAGATTATGATAATGGGTCAAATCCATTTCAGGTTGATATAGAAAGAATATTTATAAAAGGGGAACAGTTTTTTCTAATCAACGTCGACACCCAGAAAAATCGCAAGGAAATCGAATGGAAAATCGATTCACTCCACACGGCACTCGACTTAGGAAATGTTCCCATAATAATTGCGGATGACAAAGGAAACATTGTTTTTGCAACTCATTCAGTTGAAAACATACTCGATAAAAGTATTGAAGAGCTCTTTTATCTAAACATTAAAACACTATTTAAAGAATTTTTGAACGACGAGTATGACTTGTTTTTGCGGGCTGTCGATTCTAAAACTGGTTGGAAAAAAATCATAACTTTGAAAGGAAAAGAAAAGGAAGAATTCTGGGACATACATCTTCATCCCTTTGTCGCCACATATAATCGATACAGTGGTTTTATTATAAGTGCACACGATTTAACTGAGATTATTTATCAAAAACAAATAATCGAACAATCAGAAAAGAAACAAAAGCTCATTATCGAAAACATTTCGGACCTCCTTTTAATAACTCGCAGAGAAAATGGCAATCTCGTATTGGACAATGCCAACGATAATTTTTGTAGATTGTTTGAACTGAACAAGTCCGAAATAATGAACCAAAAATTAAGTGATATTATTTCAGAAGATTTATATAATAAAATTCAACAGTCGATTTCTGAGATAGAAAACGGTCCTCTGGAATTATATGAATTTGGTTACGAGTGTAAAAAAGATAGGCATTATAATTGCAAAGTAACGTATACAAATGCAGGTGCTGGCGACGACAAAATATTCATAGTTACTCTAAAGGACATAACAGAAGAGAAGAAATACAGGGAACAGCTCGAAGTAAGCTATCTGAAAGAAGTCCAATTAAATAAAATGAAGTCGAATTTTTTGGCTAATATTTCGCACGAAATCAGAACCCCATTTAACGGAATTATTGGTTACTCAGAGATTATCAACGATTGCCTCGAAGCAAAAGATTACGTCGCCATAAAAGAAATAACGGAACAAATGAAAGATGTATTGGGACGCGTTCTAGAATTATTTACAAATATTGTAGACTTATCGCAGATTGAATCGGGCGAAATCGAAATTGAAAATGTTGTTCTAAACTGTAATCAGATAATTAAGCACGTCTACGACAAGAAATATAGAGAAGCCGAGAAGAAAGGGCTCGAATTCAGAATGGAGCTGAGTGATAGCGAAGCCATGATTGAAGTTGACTGGGTAAAACTTGAGAAAATTATAGAACTGCTGGTTGACAACGCCATTAAATATACTCATAAAGGATATGTTTATCTGGGCAGCAGAATTGAAGGAACAAAAATTAGAATTATAATTGAAGACAGCGGTATCGGTATGAATCCAGGAGATATAGAGCGACTATTATCTCCTTTCAGTCAGGAAGTTGAAGGTTACACCAGACCTTATGAAGGATTAGGACTGGGGCTGACGATTGCTTACAAGTTGACTAAACTTATGAACGGAAATTTCGAAATTAATAGTGAGAAGAATAAAGGTACTCAAATTGTGATTACTTTTGAATACAAAGATTACGGAAGGGAATAAATGCCCGAAGCCTTAGAGAACCATATTGTAAAGACCAGTGATAAAGGAGAAATTATCCCGAAGTTCTATAAACTCGGTAGAGAGTTATTTGAACTCTCTTTTAAAGGGGAGTTCGATTATATAAAACATATTAAAGACAATATTAAGATATTATCTTTTGACATTCCTGAAGAACTCAAAGAAATTTTCATTCCCTTCAACGTTGCGCCTATTTATTGGGTTTATGATTCCTGGTTGCTGGCGCAAATTGAAGAATATATGAAAGCAAATTTCAACCGAGCTAAATATTTCGATTTGCACAAATCGATTAAAGAGAATTATTCCAAATGGGCAACGGCACAAATAAGAGGCGAAAAAGAATACTATGCCAACCTGACGATGAGTTTTATTGAACGCGATATTTATAAACATAATTTCTTTAAGTTCATTATTCAGGCGATACTTCATACATATCATAACGCTATTTATAATTTTCAAAAGGCAGACGGTCTCTTCAACGAAGTAAAACAGATGGTATCGACTTTGAAATTGCAAGATCAGGTATTGCATGAATTGCTTTATATCGTAAATCTTTTCCATGGATTTCTTTATCTCAAAGAAAAGAAATATGCAGATGCAAATAATCTTTTTAAAGAGGCTGTTGAAACAAAACAAAACGGCATAACTGCTAAAATTTACAGTGCTTTGTGTGAACTAAAATTAAACAATAGAGAAATTGTTGAGTACTACATTCGAGAGGTAATTACATACGATTTTCATAGAATGATTGTAGCCCTTGATGTAAACAATTTCGGTATGTTCAACTATTTCCTGATAAATGCTCTGGTTTACAATTTATTTTACGAAAAGGATTTTGCACCGGCGGCACAATTAATATCAGATACCCTGAGTCAATACAGATTAACTGAAGAAAATTCTTTAAAGAAAATAGCAGATAAAATTACGCTGTTAAAAGAATTAAAAGTCGACGAGTACATTACAGAAGATATAAATAAGCATTTTACACTGCTGGATAAGATTATTAAAACTTATGCTGAATCCAACAACACGCTTATAATTGGTATGTATCCTGAATTTAGACGTAAATATGATGAAGTGCTCGATCTGATTATCGAAGAAAAGAAAAAGAGAGAATACAAGGAAATTGAACAGAGTCTTGTCAAATACGATAAAGCGATAAATGACTATTCAGAAACAATTAAACGTTTGAAAAAAGAATTAGATACATTCCATGAAAAGGTTAAAAGTAACTTAGACGAAACAATTAAAAACATTAATTCGAATTACGAAGATGAAAAGCAAATTATAGAAGAAAGAATACTGCAGTTACCACACATTGAAAGATATAACCCAGCAAAATCATTTTCGGCAAATATGGTTAATAATACAATTATTGCGCTTATAGTATTTTTAATTGGTGGTTTGGCGGGGTATTCAAACGAAGCGGTTGGATATTCTGCAGGATATAATTCCACGATCATGATGATAATAATATCAGGACTAAGGTGGGGAATTATAAGTTTCCTAATCGGTGTATTAATTTCTGGA
Organism: Melioribacter sulfuriphilus; assembly: GCF_052656625.1. Taxonomy (NCBI): domain Bacteria; kingdom Pseudomonadati; phylum Ignavibacteriota; class Ignavibacteria; order Ignavibacteriales; family Melioribacteraceae; genus Melioribacter; species Melioribacter sulfuriphilus. The sequence continues at coordinate 373,204 of NZ_JBQXXK010000001.1, forward strand.
GTCATAGCAGGTTTTGTATTAATTGATAGGATCGATGAGAAACAAAAACTTGTAAAAAAACTTAATAGTTTGAAATTACAGAGGGATCGCCTTATAAAAGAAGCAGAGGAATACTCAAAAGACAAAGAGACGATAATGAGGAATAGCATCACAGCCAGTATAGAACAGCACAAAAAACAAATTGATGAAATACAGGAAGAAAGAGAGAAACATCGTAAGCGTATAACTGAAGAGATAGAAGAAAATATCAAGAAATTTACAGAAACACTCAACACTGTCCGATAAGTACTGCCTGTCTAATATTAGCCATCACACCAATATTATTCATATGAATATTCAAAATGATTGGATAAGAATAGAAATATGCATGGCATTTTTTTTGAAAGACAAGTATAAGAAAATAACAAAATGAACAATGATGTGAAAATACTGATTTTAAAATTTGGTGCTTCAGGAGATGTAGTGAGGACTACTCCACTCTTGCATTTATTCAAAAATGAAAATATAGATTGGATTACTTCAGATCAAAACGCTGTCCTTCTTAATGATAATCCAATGATATCAAGAGTACTGACGCTCTCAAATATCAAAGAAGTTAAATTCCATAATTACGATTTAATAATAAATTTAGAGGATAATATTAAGGCTGCACAAATAGTATCAATGTTAAAATCAAAAGAAATTTTTGGTTGTTATTTAGACAATAATAATAAGTTAGTATATACGGAAGATTCTGCTGGTTGGTTTGATATGAGTCTTATTAGCAGATACGGTAAAGATAAAGCAGATGAATTAAAATTCAATAATAAATTATCTTTTCAAGAAATTATATTTAAAGGACTAGGATATAATTTCGTAGGTGAACAATACATTTTACCGAAGACTCCAGAGTCATATTTAATTGGTGATATTGCTATAGCTCCTACTGCTGGAGAAAGGTGGCCAATGAAAAATTGGGCATTTTATAATGACCTAATTTCGATTTTAATTAAAAAAGGTTGGAATGTAAATGTATTACCACATCGACCTTCATTACTAATGCATCTTGCTGATATTAAAAACCATAAATTACTTATAAGTGGAGACAGCTTACCAATGCATTTGGCACTAGGTTCAAATATTTATTGTATTACACTTTTTTTATGTACAAGTGCAAGTGAAATCTATGATTATGGAATTCAAAAAAAAATTATATCTCCATATTTAAAAGAGTTTTTTTATAAAAATGGATATAGTGAAAAAGCAGTAAAAGCAATTAGCCTGGATAAAGTTTTACATGAGTTTAATAATTTTAAAATTAGTAAAGAAATATCATTGGTTAGCTAAATTAATAGTAGATGTTACAATTATTAATAACAACTTATTTTATTATTTCATTGGATAATGAATTATGTATACACAAAAAAATACTTACGCAGCACATTACGTATTATATACTTATGATTTTTTCCTTGAAGAATCTATAGAAAGTGTTTATCCATATGTTGATGAAATTTTAATCGCAAGGACACTCAAACCATGGTACGGTGAGGCAGTTGATTTAAAAGAAACAGAAAAAGTCATCCAAAAAGTAAAAGAGAAATTTGGTGATAAAATATCTATATACAGCGATATTTTCCCCGATGAACAAACTCAAAGAAATTTTTTATTAACAATTTCGAAATCCAAAGGACATTGTGGAGCGTTTATTGTTGACTGTGACGAAATTTTCCTACCGGGATCTTTTGAAAAAATAATAAATTTTATTAAAGAGCATAATCCCTTAGCTTTAAGAATCCCTTATTTAACCTTCATCAAAGATGCTAGTTTTTGTGTCTCTCCTCCATATGAAACAAATTTATTTTATGTAAAACCAACTTTAGAAGCAGCGTTTACATTTGCAAGAAAGATCAATTTACAAGAAACAACGATGCCATATGATAATCCTGAGATAATTCATTTTTCATATGTAAGAGAAACAGACGAGCAAATTTGGACAAAAGTAAATAGTTTCATGCATGCTAATGATATAGATTGGGATAAATGGTATCGGGAGATTTATTTAAAATTCAATCCGTACATAAAAAACTTTCATCCAGTATATCCAGAGACTTGGAGAGGACTCCAACTATTTGATGTTAATAAATTTGGTAAAAAACTTGTATCAAAACTGAGAAGTTATGGCAAACTATTTTATTATGATAAAATCTATAGTTCTGATATGATAAAATTACACCTGGGTTGTGGCGATAAAATATTAGATGACTATATAAATATTGACCTTTATAATAATAATGCAGAACTAAAACTTGATATTACAAATCTTGACTACTTTAAAGATGATTCAGTTGATGAAATATTTATGAACGCAGTATTTGAACATCTTTATACTTTCGAGCAAATTCCTGCATTAAAGGAATGGAGGAGAATTCTAAAACCTGGAGGCAAATTAATTATCAATTCTATTCCAGATTTTGATATAGTTGTGGATGCTTATGTAAATAAGAAGCCGGGTAATGTCAGTGAAGTATTTAATTTGTATGAAGTATCGAGATATACGCATGGAGAATATAACTCTGGAAATAAATTGGGCCAAATACATAAAGATATATTCACAAAAGAAAAAATAATTCAGTTATTAAAAGATACCGGTTTTGATGTTATCTCAATTAAAAATGTTAATTGGGAAGATGAGCCTATTCCATGCAATATAAATGTGATTGCAACTCCTATCAAACCTGAGAAAAATAAAAATCAAGGATGGTATAATGAAAAAAATTTTAATGACAAATTACCATTTAACAATCGTAGTCTTCTTTGGGAGGCCGAAAAGCTAATCAACCAAAGGAAACTTGAAGATGCAGAAAAAATCTTATCACGAATACTTTCTGATGAGTCTTGTAATCAAGATGCATTAAATGACCTAGCATATATAAAAATTTTAAGAAGGGATTATTTAGAGGCGCTAGATAATATTATCTCAGTCCTTCTGATAAATCCTAATAATGAAATAGCATGGAATAATATATCCTATTTAATTGATTATAAGTTTTTAGAAAAAGATTATGTTGCAGAGAGACTTAGGAAAAATTTTAAGATCCCCTTATCTTTTACCAAAATCAATAATTATCAAGAATTTATTAATTATGAACACAGAACAAGACTAGAATTCAAAAAGAGAGAAAGACTAGAAAGAGAAATAATAGATTCTAATGCTGAAGAATTTACTTATAACGGCTTTTGTATTGTTTGTGACGATATTATGCCTTTCAAAGTAGATTACTGGAAAGCATATAACATTAATGGCGAGCGTGTCCCTAACTGGAGAGAAAGACTAATATGTCCGAATTGTAATCTAAACAACCGGATGAGACTAACGTATCATATAATCAAAGAAATATTTCCCAATTTCAAAGAAATTTCTGTTTATGCAACAGAGCAGACAACAATCTTGTTCAGACTTTTACAACAAAAAAATCCTCAAATCATTGGAAGTGAATTTTTAGGCAGCGAAGTTCCGCCAGGACATATAAATCATAATGGGATAAGAAATGAAGATTTCACGAGTTTATCATTTAGAGATGAGCAGTTTGACTTAATAATTTCACTAGAAGTACTTGAGCATATCCCTAATTATAAAAAAGCTATAAGAGAAAGTTACAGGGTACTAAAAAAAAATGGAAAATTTTTCTTCACTGTACCTTTTGACAGAAATGAAAAAAAGAATCTTATAAGAGCTGTTATCAATCAGGATGGCAGTATTAATCATATTCTACCACCAGAATACCATGGCGACCCGTTAGGCAGAACTGATGGTTGCTTATGCTATTATCACTTTGGCTGGGAACTGCTGGATGAACTTAAAGCCGCCGGATATAAAACTTCATATGCGCTTTTCACTTACTCAAAGGAGTATGGCTATCTAGGTGGTGAACAAATATTTTTTATAGCAGAGAAAGGGGATGAATAGATGTTTGAAAATCAGAAGTTCTTAAATGACCTTCAAAGTCTTTATGATTCATCACGCTCAGATGAAACTGTCAACTTCATAATCTCACTTCTGGACAATAATAATTTATCTAAAGAAAATAAAAGCTTCTTAAAATTTTATCTTGCACGTGAATATTTCTTTCGCAATGAGTTAGAGAATGCTGAAAAATTATTTTGTGAGTTAGTAGATAATTCCATAAAACAGTTTAATTGTTTATTTTATTTAGCCGAAATCTTTTGGAAAACTAACAGACAACAGGAAGCAATACTTTTATTAAATAAAATTTACTCTGTAAATCCTGAGCTCAAGCATCTGCTCAAAAATATATCTCTCAAGCTCCGAGAAATAGAAAAGCAAAACAAATCTTTTTTATTGTCAAGTTCAAAAATTCTGCTTGAGGAAAAAAAATCTTTACCTCTTATATCAATAATAATTCTTTGCTATAATAAGGTTGATTTCACCAAAAAATGTCTCAGTGCATTGTTTGAAAATACAAACTATGAAAATTATGAAGTAATTGTTCTTGACAATGGTTCTGTTGATGATACACCTGACTATCTTTTGAGTTTTGGTGAAGCCATTAAATTAATTCGTTCAAATACAAATCTGGGATTTGTAAAAGGTAACAACTATGCAAGTCAATTTGCGTTAGGTGATTACATAGTATTTCTTAATAATGATACGGAACCGCAGCAGGGATGGTTAAATCATCTCCTTCATACATTTGATTATCATAAAGATGCAGGAGCTGCAGGTTCAATGCTGATTTACCCCGATGGTAAACTTCAGGAAGCTGGAGGCATAATATTTAATGATGCTTCAGGCTGGAATTACGGAAGAGGTAATTCACCGAATGATTCAAAATACTCATATTGCAGAGAAGTTGATTATTGCTCTGGAGCCGCCTTGATGATACGAAAAGATTTATTTGACCAAATCGGAAAATTTGATGAAAGATACTCGCCTGCATATTATGAAGATACTGACTTGTGTTTTAGTGTAAGAAAAATCGGTTATAAAGTTTATTACAATCCGTTTTCCAAAGTAATTCATCACGAAGGAACTACCGCTGGGACAGACCTCAATTCTGGTTTTAAGAAATATCAGGTTGTTAATTCTTCTAAGTTTATTGAGAAATGGCGAACAGAATTAAAAAAACAATATCCCAGCAACCCAAATTTAAGGTTTTTATTCTCTGATAGAAATAAAGGTAAAAGAATTCTTATAATCGATGATATACCGCCACTTCCAGATAGGGCAGCTGGTGCGTTAAGACATTTCCATACTCTTAATGAAATGATTAACCTCGGCTATAAGGTAACTTATGTTCATTTAATGGGTCAACAATATACTGATTACTATGCTTTAAGATATCTAACTGATTTTAGAATGCGTGGTGTTGAATTTATTTGGTTTAACTATGAGTATTGGTATAATATTAGATACACAGAAGAGGGAAACAATTATATTAAGTCATTAATAGCATCACTTGAACTTAGAGATCGCTATTATGATTTTATATACATTGCGTTCTGGCACATAGCTGAATACTTTATCGACATTATTAAATCGCAAGTACCTAACATCCCAATTTTAATTGATACTATGGATATACACTATCTTAGAGAAGAACGTGAATGCGCTCTTTCAAATAATGCGATATTAATGGAAAAAATAAAAGAAAATAAAAAAAGGGAGTTATTAGTTTATTCAAAGGCAGATGTAATTACTACTGTAACTGAATCAGACAGAGCTGAATTAAGGAAGTATATTAAAGATAAACCTATCTTCATATTAACGGATGTTCATATTATAAGAGAAAATACTCCTTCCTATAAGGATAGGAAAGACTTACTATTTGTAGGTAACTTTAATCATAAACCGAATGAAGATGCGGTTCTATTCTTTGTAAAAAGAATATTCCCTAAAATAAAATTAAATCTTCCAGATATAAAATTATTTATTGTAGGTAATAACCCATCGGAAAACATAAAAGTACTTGATAGTAATGATATTATCGTCACTGGATGGGTGCCAGATGTAAAAGAATACATTGATAGGTGCCGTATTGAAGTTGTTCCTTTAAGGTATGGTGCAGGTAATAAAGGTAAAGTAGGAGAAGCACTCGCGAATGGACTTCCAATTGTAACCACTTCAATAGGTGCGGAAGGAATGGGAATTGAGCACGGTCTACACGCCTATGTAAGTGATATCCCAGAAAAATTTGCCGAGTTAGTTGTTGAGTTATATAATAATAAAGAATTATGGTCAAAATTTTCAGCTAAAGGTAAAGAACTTATAGCTTCTCAATATTCAAGCAGCCAAATGAGAAAGCGAATACAATTCATTTTTAATCATACCAAACAGTCTCTAAAAAGTACTTCTGCTCTCAAATTTTCATCTCCGCCAAAAGTGAGTATTATTATTGTTGCTTACAATCAAATTGAGTACACAAAAAAATGTATACAAAGTATTCAAAAGTATGTAACTGAAAATTATGAGATAGTCTTAATTGATAATGCTTCAAATGATGGGACAATGAAACAATTATTTAATAATGATGGCTTACTAAAATATTATCGAAATGAATATAATTACGGTTTTCCTGTAGCTATTAATCAAGGTATCTTGAACTCTTTGGGTGATTATATACTAGTTCTGAATAATGATACAGTATTGACAGAAGGTTTAGTAGAACGTATGATTGAAATTGCCGAAAGTGATTCTTGTATAGGTCTCGTAGCTCCTCTTAGTAATGAGGTAAGCGGTCTGCAAAAAGACAATAATGCCAAATATAATTCGCTTGAGGAAATGCATGAATATGCAAGGTCGCTAAAAGAAAAGAACAAAGGGATAATCTTGCAATTTCCGAGAGTAGCTTTTCTTTGTACTTTAATAAAACGAGAAGTAATTGATAAAATTGGGGGGCTCGATGAACGGTTTACTCCTGGTAATTTTGAAGATGATGATTTCTGTTTGAGAGCACAATTAGCTGGCTTCAAAACTGTAATTGCAAAAGACGTTTTTATCCATCACTATGGTTCAAAGAGTTTTAAAGCAAACGGTATTGAAGCATACAAGAAAAGATTGGAAATTAATAGAAAAAAATTTGTTGAAAAATGGGGAGCCGATCCTGATGAAATATGGTTACAAAACAAAAGTATAAAATCACATCAAATATATTATCCTATAGATATTGATCTTTGCAAACAGTATTTCGAAAGAACTAAGGTATTTCTAAAAGATAATGAATTAAGGCTAGCTGAAGAATCCATAGTAAAAGCAATAGAAAATTATAAAGAAGGTAATGCTAGTATTATTGATAATGATGACCTAATGAATTTAGCCGGCAATATATTTCTTGCCAATAGTAATATTTCAGATGCTCAGCACTACTTCGAAAAAGAACTCAACTTGAATCCACAATCATCATCGGCTTGCTTTGGATTAGGACAGGTATTTCTGATGCAAAATAATTTAGAAGCAGCCAAAGTAATGTTCGAATGGGCAGTTAAAAATGATCCCAACAATACTTCAGCAGTCGATGCTTTGGCTAATGTTAATAATTTGCTCGGTTACGAATTAAATCATTCAACATTAGAGGTGAGTTAGCCATGGGAACTCTAACGCTTTCGATGATTGTCAAAAACGAAGAAAAATATCTGAAAGATTGTCTTGAATCTGTTAAGAATATTGTAAATGAGATTGTCATTGTGGATACCGGTTCGACAGATAATACTATCTCTATCGCAAAAGAATACAACGCCAAGATCTATAATTTCGATTGGATAAACGATTTTTCAGCTGCCAGAAATTATGCGCTTTCCAGGTCTACTGGTGACTGGATATTGTATCTGGATGCCGATGAACGACTGGATACTAATTCATTACCTGAATTAAAGAAAATATTAAATACAGTTACTAAGGCGGGTTATTTTTGCACCGTAATGAATATCGACAATGAAAACGATAGAGACTATTCTATACGTTATGTGAGATTATTTAAAAACTCGCCAGACATTAAATTTGCCGGTAAAGTACACGAACAAATTACCGACTCCCTGATTGAAAATGGCTATCAAATTCAGCATTCCAGAATTATAATTAACCACATCGGATATGACATTGCTAAAGAAGAAAAAGAGAAAAAAGCAAAAAGAAATCTCGAACTTCTGATAGAAGAATATAATCTAAGCAAATCTTCATATAGCTTATTCCAGCTTGGACAGACATACTATATATTGGAAAATTATGATAAAGCCAGAGAAATTTTCTCTGAATTGATAAGCAAGCAAGACTTTGATAACATACTTAAAGCAGAAGCTTATGCTTACCTCGCACAAATTGAGCATTCGAATTTTAATCCGATGTATGCCGAAAAATTGATGGATAAGGCAATAGAACTAAATCCAAGACAGACATATTATTATCTATTAATGTCGAAAATCTATTTACGTCAGCAAAATTTGTACAAAGCCAAGCTGTATGCAAAAAAAGCAATGGAAACTAATAAATGTATAAACAAAAATGAGTTGTTCAATAAACAAACAATTTTTGTTGACGATAGAGAAATAATTTATTATGGCTTATATCTTTCATTTAAAACGCAAGATCCAGATTATACTGAATACTTTATCAGAGAGCTATACAGAATAGTAAAAGACGAAAGTGCTAATCGTAAAATTCGACTTATTAAGTTGATGGAAAATGTTCTCAACGGCAGAGAAATTAATGAAGAGATTGCCGACATTATTGAACAAAATATCAACAAATACAATCTCGATTTACTAATTACTGTTCTTGAGCAACAAAAGAATAATGAAATCAAGTTCAGACTTTTTAATTACATTCATTCGCTCTATCCAAAAAATACAGAGGCTATAAAAAATTTGGCACTTCTCTACGATCAAACCGGCGCTATTTCAGAAGCATTAAAATTTATGGAAAACAACAAAGAGATTATTAATAACGATCCAGCTGCACTTTTTTATCTGGCATCATTTTATTTAAAAGCAAGAAAATATTCTGAGGCGATTCATATCTTTGACCACTTAGAAAATTCTTTCAGTCAGATGGGGAACATCATTCAGAAGGTAAAACTGATTAAGGAAAAGTTAAAAAGTATTGCTGTATAATTTACTCCCTCCGAACCAGACTTCTCAGTTTTAATTACATGTATGTTCTTATTCAAATCTTTTCTATAAAGTTTCATTAACTGTATAATTTATTGACATTGATATAAAATTTATATAAAGGATTTGCTAAACTTTTATAAGCATTATGCGATAATATTAGTGAGAAATAAATCTCATTAATCAACAAGCTCAAGCAAGGATGCTTGAGCGAATTTAAAAAAAATACAAGGAGGTAATTATGGGATTCTCAATTAACACAAACGTTGGTGCTCTTAATGCTTACAATGCATTGGCAAAAATCAATGCACAAACTGAAAAAGCACAGCTTCGTCTTGCAACAATGAAAAAAATCAACAGCGTTGCAGACGACACATCCGGTTATAACGTCGGTAAACAACTCGAAGCTCAAACTCTTACACAAAAAGCTCAGTTGAACAACATTGCTTCGGCTAAAAACTATCTGGCTACCGCTGAATCCGCTTTACAGCAGATTGCTGACAAATTAAACCAGATAAAAGCTAAACAGACCGACGCAGATGATCCATTGAAAGATTCTGCTGCAATTGCCGATGACATTAGAACCCTCGCTAAAGAAATTGATTCTATACTTAAGAACACCAACATTAACGGTACACAGTTGCTTGCAAGTACTGATGGTTCTACCGCTTTATCCGATGCAACATTTGACGTTGGAGGTTCTACATTCTCTGTAGATTTTGCTAGCAATTCCTACTTAAATGTAGGCACACTCGCAACAGCAATTGGAACCAGTAATCTGCAAAGCACTACAGATTCAACTGTCCTGGACTTTGATACTACAACAGTAGCAGCCAATGTTCGGAACTCATTGCTGCGTCTCGGTAACTTACGACAGACACTCGATTCACGAGAAGAATATCTCACAGCAGCAATTGCCAACAACACAGCTACTATCAGTAATATCTTCGACGCCGATGTTGCTATGGAACAATTGAATGCTACTAAAGGACAAATTGGTGCGCAGGTAGCAACTGCAATGGTCGCTCAAATGAATACTGCTCCTCAACAGATATTGAGCCTCTTCCGTTAATTGGGAATTTTTCCTGACTGATCCCTCTCCCTTCGGGGAGAGGGAATTTATTAACTAAACTACTGAAAGCCATGTATACAGCAAACTATCTGACTAAAAAAACTAATCCTTATCTAATTAATCAGATAAAGAATTCAACTCCTCAAGAACTAACCCTTAAAGTATACGACTTTGCAATTCAGCAATGTCATAAAAATGATATGATCAGAACAAATGAGGCGATCCAGGTTCTAATTAATTCACTTAATTTTGATGATCCCGCTGCCCGAGAAATTTCTACCGGTCTGCTTCGCCTTTATACATTTTGTCAGGATCAAATGCGCAAAAAAAATAATGAAATTGTCCTGAAAATATTGACAGAATTAAAGCAGACATGGTTGGATGCTATTAAAAATATGGGTTGAAAATGGCCTACGATATTCTGACAACGTCAGGTATAAATAATCTGGTCAATTCTTACATTACCAATGAAACTCAAAAAAGAGTAACTCCACTTACTACACGTAAAACTTCATACGAAAATATCGTTTCTGCATATTCAACAATTAGCAGTAAGCTCGACTTATTTAAATCCTTACTGAACGATTTAAAGAGCACCGCATCCGACTCAATATTTTACTCCAAAGCCGCTTCGTCATCAAATACAGATTTTGTTACTGCAGTTTCAAATACAGGTGCTACTGAAGGGAATAACACAATCAGAATTAATCAACTTGCGAAAAACGACGCCGTATTATCGATTGACTTGAGTTCATCTGCTGCATCTGCTGTAATTACTGCACCTGGAACACACGAATTCACAATAAAAACCGGAGACGGTGAAGGCGGTGAGTTTATCAGTAAAATTTCGGTTACTTTCGATGCTGCTGATTTTACATCCGGTTACATCACAAATGAAACTTTGATGACAAAAATTCAAAACGCGATAAATACCGATAAGGCAATTGTTCTTTCAAATTCAGTAACGGGTAGTACTGCATCAAGTGGCTCGTTCGTCGTTGATCTGAATGGCACTGAAACAACTATAAATTATTCCGCAGGAACATACAGCGACGTGCTCGATAGTATTGTTACTCAGCTAAATGATATAGATGGTATTACGGCCGAAAAAATTGTGAACGGCTCGGATTATCAGCTTAAAATTACAGTTAATGATTCATCCGAATATATTACTATCAAAAACGATACAGGAACACTACTAACGGAATTGGGTGTCAGTGTTACAAAGGAAAAGGGTGCATCTGGTCTGGTAAATGCTTCCGTATTTACTCCTTCAAGCGGTAGTTCTCAGTTAAGAATTACCGCGCAAGACTCCGGCTATGATTATCGAATAACAGACCTTTCAGACACAGGAAGTGGAACGGCATTGGCTGCCGTCGGATTGAATCTTGGAGCTACGCGTCAATCGTTTGTACAGAACAGTTCAGTTGGAGATGATACTCCTGGCTATATATATTCCACAGATTTACTTAATGCAAAACTTAACTTTAATGGCGTTAACGTCGAAAGAAATTCGAACGTAATAACAGATTTGATCTCGGGCACTACGATTACGCTAAAATCTGTTATGCAATCAGGAGATGCCGACGTTAATATTAGTGTTACTAAAGATGTATCGAAAATTAAAGATAAAATAAACGAGTTCATTACAAAGTTTAATGACCTTTACAGTTATTTGAGAGAGCAGACTAAAACAACAGAAACATCAAGAGGTTCTCTCAGAGGTGATGCTACTGCATCGACACTCATAAGTTTGTTAAATACGGTTGCATATTCGGCTGTTGACGGTATAGCCTCAAATAAAATTAATACATTATCAAAAATTGGCATCACCTTCAATATCGATAGTGGACTGTCATTGTCTGATTCCGACCAACTCGAAAGTGCTATTGAAGATAATCTCGATCAGGTAATTGAGCTGTTTACTTCAACCAGTGGAATTGCCACAAAATTGTATGACAGCATTAGTCCGTATCTGGGAGCTGATGGATATATCGCAAAGACTAAGTCGACATACGATTCCACAATATCATCGCTAAGCGAAAGCATCGAAGCCGCTCAAACAAGAATTGATAAGTATGCCGAATCACTCAGACTCCGTTATCAAAAATTGCAGGTTCAGCTGGCATCGATTATATCTTCTCAAAATTATTTTTCTCTATTTAGTTCGTCAACGACAGGCTATTAGAGGTTATTATGGATAGTGAATTGAAAAATAAATTGGCGGCAATGAATCAGTTGATGGATTTATTGACATTGCAACTCGATTCGATAAATACAAATAATTTTGACGATAAATTTCAGGAAGCTATGGAAAGTATGATGGTTATCCAGAAGCTTAAAAAAGATGTTTGCAAAAAATGGGGAAAAGAATATTTCGAAAAAAATGAACCGGATATCCTTAAAAAAGCTAAACTTATTGAAGAAAAATACGATAATATTATAGAGCAGTTCAGGAGTGAGTTGAAAAAAGTAGAAAAAGAAATTTCAGCCTTGAACAGCCAGAGAAAAATTGTCAATTATATCAGGTGATAAAGTGGATATAAAAGGAATATCAAATAATACGACTTTTACGCATGATCCCAATCAGTTGAAGAAGGTTTCTGTTAAACAGCCTGAATCGAAGGATACAGACAAAATCGAAATTTCTTCAACTGCAAGAGAACTCGCAAAAAATGAAGCTGCGTCTAAAAAATTGGAGGAAATTAAACAAAAAATTAGCTCGAAGTTTTACGATTCAGATGAAGTAATAAATAAAGTAGCTGAGGCAATCTTAAAAGAATTAAAAGAAAGTTAATTTATCATTTCATACATACTCCTTCGGGCGGGCATATGTCCGCCTTTTTTTATTCTTTTAAAACACTTTCTAAAGCTTCTAATAACTCTTCTTTAGTGAATGGCTTTACAAGAATTTTATTAAACCCACAGGTATGAAATCGCTCTTGGTCAAGATTACTTGCATAACCTGTTACGGCAATGATAGGAATATTTCTATATTCTTCTATCTTGCGCAATTCTTTTGTGAGTTTTATACCGTCCATTCCCATCCCAAGATGGATGTCCATTAATATCATCGAATACTTTTTCTGAACAATCATTCTCAAAGCTTCTTTTGCGTTCAGAGCACTGTCGACTTCAGCTTTTTCACTCAAAAAAGATTTTATTACTTCTTGATTTATGATATTATCTTCAACGTAGAGTATTGAAAAGTTATTTTTGTTGAAAGATAACTTTTCTTTTTTTGATTCTTGTTTAGTTTCAGTTTCTTGTGCGAGAGGCAAGAGGATAGTGAATGTAGAACCTTCTCCTTCATTGCTTTCGACTGAAAGTGAGCCATCCATTAGTTCAATCATTTTTTTTGCAGTAGTTAATCCCAATCCTGCACCTTCGTATGATCTGTTTGTCCCTTCACTTACTTGACGGAATTCTTGAAAAATTAATCCGATTTTCTTTTTCGGTATCCCGATCCCTGTATCAGAAATAATAATTTTAGCGAAATTTTTTTTCGCTATCGACTCTTTACTAATTCTAACTGTTATGGATCCCTTTGGAGTGTACTTTATTGCATTGTCAATAATATTCGAAATCGACTGCTCTATAAAATCTTTATAGCCCGAAACAATTAATTCCTCAGGTGTAATTGAAAGTATAAGCTCAAGCTTTTTCTGCTGGATTATATCTTTGTAAGGTTCGATTATCAGTTCGATGTTTTGTGTAAGATTATAATCTTCCCGTTTTACTTTTATTTGACTACTTTCGAGCTCAGATAATTCAAGTATTGAGTTCAATGTCTTCATTAATCTTTTGCCAGAGCTGCGAATGCGGAGTAACATTTCACGTAGATTTTCATCCTGAATTTCTTCCATCATTAACTCGGTCATTCCAAGAATGCCCATTAAAGGTGTGCGAATTTCGTGATTCATATTGCTCAAAATGGAAGTTTTAAGAATATTCGATTCTTCGGCCTTTTCTAAGGCTGCCTTTAGAGTTAATTCCATATTCTTTTTTTCAGTTATGTCTTCGGAGATTTTAATAAAGTGTGTAATTCTACCTTTAATACTTTTTATCGGGGAAATGGTAGCCGACTCCCAGTAGTATTCTCCAAATTTTGATTTGTTCAGGAATTCGCCGTGCCACGATTTACCGGATAAGATTGTTTCCCATAAATTTTTATATATCTCCGGATTTACTTTACCCGATTTCAAAATCGATGGCTTTTTGCCAAGAGCTTCTTCAATTTTGTATCCAGTGATATTTTCGAATTTTGGATTGACATACTGAATATAACCTTCATGGTCTGTAATAACTACAATTACTCTACTTTGTTCAATTGCGTGTGACAAAAGATTCAAACCAAGAGCAATTTTTCTTTTTTCTAAAAGATGATTCCATTCTCTTAGAGTGCGTTCTACAATATGGGTTATGTCGAGGAATGTGTCGGGCGATTTGACAATATAGTCCATTACTCCAAGCTTAATTGATTCTACGGCAATCGATTCGTTACCGTAGCTTGTCATTAATATAAGTGGAAAAAGTAAATTGCCGTCGTCGTCTTTTTGTAGTAGAAATGTACCATTGCCATCAGGTAGTTTCCAATCGGCGAGTATCAGCATTGGATTAAATTCTTCGATGGCTCTTAGTGCTTCGGCTAGTGTCTCGCATCTTTTTAATATATATTCGCCGGGTTTTTTATCGAATCCTCGTTCCAGTAATTCATAATGATTATCGTCGTCTTCAACTATCAATATTTTGGTAGCCATAATTCCCTCTCACAGAGTTATTCACGATAATTTTGGATTACTACTTGAGGGCAGTTTAACAAAAAAGCTTGTTCCTTTACCGGCTCCATTGCATTCAGCCCAAATGGAACCTTTATGTGATTCAACAATTTTTTTTACGATTGATAAGCCAATACCTGTGCCTGGTTCTTTTGGTTTTCCCTTTTCAAAAAGATCGAAAATTGTTTTTAATTTTCCTTCCGGTATTCCCACCCCGTTATCATGAATGATGTATGTGACGTACTTGTCGTCCTGCGTATAATCGATATTGATTATTAAATTTTTCTCTCTTTTTGAATGCTTAATTGCATTTTCAATTAAGTTTTGCCACACTTCTTTTATTTTAAATCGGTCACCTTCGATCGATGGCAATGAAGGATTAATGTTGATTTTCGTATCTGGGGGTAGAATCCCTTGAAGGGAGTTCACTACTTCACCAATTACTTCATTCATCGATATTTTTGAAATAGTGTTTTGAAGGCGGGATATTCTCGATAATCTAAGCAAGCCGTCCAGCATTTGAGACATTGAATCAACAGCATTGGATATTTTTTGCAGATCGGGCAAAATTTTATCTGTCCTGCCTGATTTTAAATCCTCAAGTACTAAGCCTACAAAGCTTTTTATTGTTATTACTGGGCTTCGTAAATCGTGAGATACAGTGTATGTAAACTTTTCCAATTCCTCGTTTTTCTTCTCGAGTTCTTCGAGGTAAATTTCAAGGGTTTTACTATACTTCTTTGACTGTGTAATATCTCTAACGATGGCGCATATGCTATTACCATATTTAGTCCTGAGAGGCGTTAAAATTATTTGAAATATTGACTCGTTACCGTTAGACTGGCGCAGAGAAAATTCGAACGGTTTATGGAAATAGATATGCCCGTAACTCTTTATAATGTCGGGCAGGGGAATATCTGTTATATTAAGAAAAGGGGGGCGTTGTTCGGTATCAGGAAGGAGGGCTGTGGCAATATCCTTGTAATTCTTATTTATTACTTCATCTTTTTTCAAGCCGGTGAAATTCGTCATTGCGTTATTCCATTCAATTATTTCACCTTTTTCGTTAACTAAAATAATTCCGTCGTAGAGTTGTTCAATAACGGTTCTAAATTTCTCTTCGTTCTCTTGCAACTCCTGTTCGTATTCTTTCAACTGCGTGATATCTCTTCTTATGCCAATTACACCAATTATTTTCCCATTTTTACTTTTTAGTGGTACTTTAGATGTTAAAGCCCGTCCCATTTTATTTTCGGCAGTGATATAGATTTCTTCTTTATTGAGCAAGGGTATACCAGAAGAAGTAATCTCGTCGATATTGTCAGAAGCGCTATCATACGCAGTTGATAAATCGGCTTCTTTTTTACCGATGGCCTGGAGCTGGTTATTCAGATTGAGCGATTTTAAGTGCGATTTGTTATTGAGCAGAAATCTGCCTTCTTTGTCTTTAACAAATATCTGGTCAGGGATCGAATCGATCAGTGTGCGTAACAAGTTTCGTTCTTTTTCGAGTTCTTCTTCAGCTTCTTTCCATTTGGTAATGTTTTCTACTGTACCGTCGTAATAAATAATTTTTCCGTTTTTGTCGTATATTGCTTTCGCACTTTCGCGGACCCAGATGTACGTATTATCCTTACACTTCCATTTCGATACGAATCCAATAATTTGTCCTTCTTTTTCCATTATAGCTTTAAATGTGGTTCTATCGTAGCCTGGTTCGAAACCCTCGTCTTCTAAGTTGCGATTTGCGAGTTCTTCGAAGGAATTGTATTTAAGCATATTGAGCAACGCAGGATTAACGAATAAGATCTTACCGTCGGGTGTAGTTCTGTAGACACCAATGAACATGTTATCGTAAAAAAGTCGTAATTGCCGTTCGTCTTCTTTAATTTTTTCTTCTAATATTTTTTTCTCGGTAATATCTCTACCAACTCCAACAATAGCTACAACCTGTTTGTTTTTGTCGAGAATAGCTTTGTCTGACCATGCAAGCCATCTCCAACCACGTTTAGTTTTTGCACGTTGCTCAAGATAGCACGAATGTGGAGGAACGTATAACGCTTTCATAGCTTCTTCGGTAGATTTACGATCGTCTCGATGGACTAAAGGAATGAATTTTTTCCCTATCAATTCTTTTTCTTTTTTGCCGAACAATTCGCAATAGGAAGGACTGACAAATAAAAACTTTCCTTCTCTATCTACTTTAACAACTAGGTCCGTCTGGTTTTCTATCAGAAGTTTGTAATTTTCTTTTTCCGATAGGAGTTTTTCGTAATTTTTAGTTAAACGGTTATACTTGCGTTTAAGTGATTCAAAATTCTTGTGCAATTCATTGGCCTGTTTTCCTTTCTCTCTTTTCATCTGAATCACACCCGTCTGCTTAAAAGCATATTTTAATTAATTATACCTTATTTATTTCTTATTGAAGAACTCTGAAGCAATATTCAAATTTTTTCAAAAAAAATCCATATAAAAGAAAAATGTTTCTTTAAAAAGGGATAACAAAGCTTAACTATTTGGGTACATTTTCGATAATAGTATGTAGGTGGATTAAAAATGGGGAAAAAATGACCGCACAAACTATACAAAAAGTGGAGAATTCTGAAATACTTCAGCTTGTAAGTTTTCTAATTGGCGACGAGGAATATGGAGTGGATATTCTTCTGGTACAAGAAATTATTCGGATGATGGAAATAACAAAAGTTCCAAATTCACCCGACTTCGTCGATGGTGTAGTTAACCTGAGAGGCAGAATTATTCCAGTAATTGACCTTAGAGCAAAGCTTGGAATGCCAAGAAAAGAACATGATAAAAACACGCGAATAATAGTAGTGGAAGTGGCTGGGAAAACTGTTGGATTCATAGTTGATGCTGTGACCGAAGTACTTAGAATTCCTGTCGGAATTACCGAACCACCGCCGGATATTGTAGCGGGTGTAAATGCAGAATTTATAAAAGCAGTAGGTAAACTCGACGACAGATTATTGATTCTTATTGACATCGAAAAAATTCTATCTACTCAGGAAAAAATTCAACTGAATAATATGAATAAATAATAGTGTTATTTAAAAAAATCCTAAATCATCCGATAATATAATATAGAAGGAGCAAAAATGTCTCTAATTAATTGGAACGACACTTACAGTGTCAAAGTTAGAATGCTCGACAACCAACATAAGCGACTTGTTGAAATGATCAATACGCTTCATGATGGAATGAAAATGGGAAAATCGAATGAAGTGTTAGGAAAGATTATTTTCGATTTAATTGGCTATACAAAAACACATTTCCAATCGGAAGAAGATTTATTTGAAAAATTTAATTATCCTAATAAAGTATTGCATAAAAAAGAGCACGACGAATTCGTAAAAACAGTCGGAAAATTCTACGAAGATTTTCAGAACCATCGCACTGGCCTGTCGCTCGATGTTATGAATTTTCTGACAAACTGGTTAACAAAGCACATTAAAGGCTCGGATCAAGCATATTCGAATTTTTTGAATGAAAAAGGGATTTATTAATAAAAATATAATGGAGTAATGAAATGAAAGTAAGAAACCTGTATATGTTACTTTTGATGCTGCTGTTAATGAAAATCGATATTCCTGCGTCTTATAACTTATTAATGCCCGGTGACGAAGATTATTTGCCAATCGCCGAAGTAATGCCGGAACCGGTTGAAGGATTGGCTAATTTAATGAAAAAAATTCAATATCCTGATATGGCAAAAAAAACAGGACAGGAAGGAAGAGTTATTGCAATGGCATATATAAATGAAAATGGTAATGTTGACGATGTAAAAATAATTAAAGGTGTTGGAGGCGGATGCAGCGAAGAAGTTGAACGAGTACTCAAGTCGAGTAAATTCAAACCGGGTATGAAAGGTGGTCAACCCGTCAAAGTTAAACTTACTATGTCATTTGTATTTAAATTAAATTAGACGAGAAAGAGCCATGATTTCAATTAAGAATCTAAAGTTCAAAACAAAACTTCGTGTTTCGTATATTATTCTTGGCGCTATCTGTACTGGAGTAATCGGTAACGACCTTTATCAAATGTTCAAGATAAATAATTATAAAGATCAGATATATGCCGATTACATTGCGCCTTCAAACGAAGTTGATAAAATTTACCGGGAGTTCGAAGGATTGAAAAACACACTACTAAAGTTTTCCATCCCGAGCTTCGAACCCGAACTCAACAGTAATCTTGCATCGCTTTCAAAGTCGAAAGAAGTAATTGATTCTGCACTCGCAAGCCTCAAACAAAAATACGCTGTCACGAGTATAGAAGCCGATCTGACTAACATAAATCAAAGCTGGAACGATTATAAAAGTCTTGTAATCGACGGCACGATAAGTGCAGCCGCAATAAAAGATTATGAACTCGCTGCGGTTGTTGCTACTACATCCGGCGAAGAAATTGGCAAAAAAATGTTGAGTAACTTTAAAAATCTAAAGGATAATCTGAACAACAAAGGTGAAGTGCTGAATTCAAGTCTTTCCGACGCAATTACTTCCTCCCGTGTGGTTATTTTTATCGGAGTTGTTCTTGGTACGTTATTTTTCTTCTTCGTATTCTTCTACATGGTTAAATCTTTGATGCAACCAGTACAATACATGAAATCTGTTGTTAGTAAATTTTCGATCGGTAACTTTAAAGATAAAGTTGAAGTGGCAACTAAAGATGAGTTTGGTGAACTTGCAAATATGCTGGAACAATTGAGACACTCGCAGCATGAACAAATTAAAGCAGCAACGGAAATTTCAAAAGGTAATCTGGATATTGAAATTAAAGTCCTTTCTGAAGAAGACGAGCTTTCCGATAGCATGCTCAAGATGATTGGTAACTTAAGAAATTTAATCGATGAATTTAAATCAATCACTGACGAAATTATTGAAGGAAAAGTTACCAAGCGAGGCAATCCAGAGAAATTCGACGGAGCTTATAAAGAAATCGTAGCCGGAGTCAATGCTACGCTCGATGCATTATTTACACCAATCAAAGTTAGTGTGGATGTTCTTGCCGAAATGGCCAAAGGCAATTTCAATGCCCGTGTCAGAGGCGATTTCAAAGGTGACCATAAGTTAATTGTAAATAGCATAAATTCTCTTGGCGAGTCTCTGACAGATATTTTGAGTAATATTGCCGAGATGGTGAATTTAACAGCTTCGATAAGCGAACAAATATCCTCGTCGACTGAACAGATGGCAGCAGGTGCTCAGGAACAAACAGCTCAGGCAAACGAAGTCGTTCTTCAGGTTGAAGAAATGACAAGAACAATTATGAGCACATCTAAAAACGCTACGCTTGCTTCTGAAGCTTCAAGAAAAGCTGGTCAGGTAGCTCGTGAAGGTGGCCAGGTGGTTAATAAAACAGTCGAAGGTATGAATAAAATTGCAGATTTCGTTGTTAACGCTGCGGGCAAAATACAGAACCTCGGTAAAAACAGCGAACAGATCGGTGAAATTGTACAGGTAATCGACGATATTGCAAATCAAACTAATTTGCTTGCTTTGAATGCAGCAATCGAAGCTGCAAGGGCAGGCGAGCAGGGAAGAGGCTTTGCAGTTGTTGCCGACGAAGTAAGAAAACTTGCAGAAAGAACCACTAAGGCTACAAAAGAAATCTCGGATATGATTAAACGTATTCAGGAAGTAACTGAGAATGTAGTTGTTTCAATGAGTGAAGGAAAAGACGAAGTAGAAACAGGCAAAGAATTAGCTCAAAAAGCAGGTAAATCTCTTGAAGAAATTATACAGGCATCCGACGCTGTGCTCGATGTTGTTAATCAAGTGGCAGCTGCAAGCGAAGAACAAAGTGCTACAAGCGAGCAGATTAATCACAACGTCGAAACAATTAGCAAAGTAACAAGCGAAAGTGCAGCTGGAATTCAACAAATTGCAAGCGCCGCAGATGAACTCAACAGAATGACGAATAATCTGCGCGAACTGATAGCAAAATTCAATTTTGAAACGAAAGGTGAATTTAAGCCCCACGGCAATGGGGACGGCAAAACAAAACAAATATCACGCAAAGAAGATAAGCTCCTTACAAATTGACTTATCTTTCCATAAAATAAATAAGGGCTGTCCCAAAAGGGCAGCCTTTTTTATTAATAATTCACTGCTCCCAATCATTTGTTTTATTCCAACAAAACTTGATGATGAGAAAATATCTGAGACAAATTGCATTTTTCAAGGATTTTTATTTTTATACCATGCAGAATATATTTCACTAATAAAAGGAAATTTAAGATGAAAAAAGTTCGGCTTGGAATTATCGGTTGCGGTATAGCGGCCAGGGAGCTGCATTTACCTGCAATACAAAAGCATAAAGATAAATTTGAAATTGTAGCTGCGTGTAACAGAACAGAAAAGAAGGCAAAAGAATATTCGCTACTCATAGGCGGTATCCCATATACTACAGATTGCAGGGAAATATTTAAAAATCCCGAAATCGATGCGGTTGTTATTGCTGTTCCAATCGAATTGAATTATAAATTTGCTGCGGAAGCAATAAAGTGGGGCAAGCATCTATTTCTCGAAAAACCACTGGCAGCCAGGCCCGAAGAAGGAAAGAAATTGATTGCTCTGCAAAAAAAGACGAACAGAGTTTGCTTCCTTGCGGAAAATTATCGCTTCGACTCCCTCTACCTTGAAATAAAAAAATTATTGAATAAAAAAGTAATTGGCGATGTCTATTCGGTTGTGTGGAATGTATTTAACAATCTTACTTTGAAAAATAAATATGCTCAAACTTTGTGGCGTCAGAAGAATAAATATCCTGGTGGATTTGTATACGACGGCGGAGTACATAATATAGCTGCACTTCGAATGCTTTTCGGCGATATCAAATTCGGCTTTGCATCAATGAAAACGATCAATCCAGAAATTGGCACGGAAGATACATTCTCTTTTCTCTTTAGTTTTAATGAATCAATACACGGTGTGCTTAATATCTTTTTTTCTGTAAGAGGATTTTATAGCAACGAATTGATAATTTTTGGCACAAAAGGTTCTTTGATGGTTAGGAACAATAACCAGATTATTATTAAAGGAGAGGGCAAGAAAGAACAAAAAATTGATTTAATGACAGACGGAGGATTTGAGAACGAATTCCTGCATTTTTATAAGATTATTACTAAAAATGTAAAGAACCTCAGTCCTTTTGAAGAAGGTTACAAAGATATGGTAACTCTTCAAAGAGCGTTCGAGTCGGCTAAAAAAAATAAATTAGTAAAAATATTTTAATTAATGAGCGTATGAAACGAAATAGTTATTAAGATTGTAACATACGCTCGTTATCTATTAAACGGCTTTGTTAAGATTGTAACGTTTACGTTCGTTCGGGTCCAGGAAGAGCTTACGTAGCCGAATTGATTTAGGTGTAACTTCAACCATTTCGTCTTCGTTGATATATTCGAGCGCTTCCTCGAGTGTAAATTTAATTGGAGGTGGAATTTTTATAGCCTTGTCTGAGCCCGAAGCGCGCATGTTCGTCAATTTTTTACCGCGTTGAATATTGACTTCAATATCATTGTCTTTATTGTGTTCGCCAATAACCTGTCCGCGATAAACTAAATCTCCGGGTTCGACAAAAAATTTGCCCCGGTCTTTCAATGAATCGAGAGCGTATGCAGTGACAGGGCCGTCATCCATCGATATAATTGCGCCGTTTCTGTTTCTTTCAATTGAACCTTTAAAATATTCGTACTGATAGAAACGATGATGCATTATTCCTTCGCCAGATGTTACAGTAAGTAATTTTGTCCTCAAACCCATTAATCCTCGCGAGGGAATATGGAAGATAAGATTCTGAACCGAGCCTTTGTTTTCCATCTTAACCAATTCGCCTCGTCGTTTACCGACGAGTTCGATAACCTTACCCGAATATTCTTCGGGAACGTCAACTACCAGTATTTCGATCGGTTCGGCTTTCTTGCCGTTAATTTCTTTATAGATTACTTTTGGTTCGCGTATTTGTAATTCGAATCCTTCGCGTCTCATGTTCTCAATCAATATCGATAAGTGCAAAATTCCCCTGCCCGAGACCTTGAATGAATCGGGGGTACTTGTCTCTTCAACTCTGAGAGCAACGTTAGGTTCAAGTTCTTTAAAAAGTCTATCCCTGAGCTGGCGTGAAGTTACAAACTTTCCCTCCTTGCCATAAAAAGGCGAGTTGTTAACTGTAAAAGTCATGCTGATTGTCGGTTCATCAATCGTAATCAGAGGAAGTGGTTCCGGGTCGTTTGAATCTGCAACTGTATCTCCAATATCGATATCCTCAATTCCTACAATTGCACAGATATCACCGCATTCAACTGAATCGACTTCCAATCGATTCAAACCGTCAAAAACAAAAATTTGTTTAATTGATACCGGGTGAATTTTACCATCGCGTTTTATTATTGATAAACTTTGAGATTTTTCCAGAGTACCTCTAAATACTCTACCTATGCCAATTCTTCCAATATAATCGCTGTAATCGAGTGTTGTAATTTGAATTTGAGTTGAACCTGGATTATTTGGCGGAGG
The DNA here is from genome assembly GCF_052656625.1 of Melioribacter sulfuriphilus. Taxonomy (NCBI): domain Bacteria; kingdom Pseudomonadati; phylum Ignavibacteriota; class Ignavibacteria; order Ignavibacteriales; family Melioribacteraceae; genus Melioribacter; species Melioribacter sulfuriphilus. The sequence goes on from NZ_JBQXXK010000001.1 coordinate 396,693, forward strand.
AGGAATGTCTTTAATTATCGATTCGAGCAATGGTGTAATGTCAACTTTTTTGTGAGATAAATCAGAGACTGCCCAACCCTCTCGACCGCTGGCATAAAAGACTGGAAATTCAAGTTGAGATTCGTCTGCTCCAAGGTCGATAAATAAATCGTAAACTTCGTTTAAAACCTCTGCGGGTCTGTTGTCTGGTCTGTCTATTTTATTGATGACTACAATTGGAGATAGGTTCAGGTTCAGGGCTTTTTCAAGCACAAAACGTGTTTGTGGCATAGGACCTTCGAAGGAATCTACAAGAAGGAGAACGCCGTCGGCCATCTTTAAAACTCGTTCAACTTCACCTCCAAAATCCGCGTGTCCAGGTGTGTCGATAATATTAATTTTATAATCCTTATAAGGAATGCTTATATGCTTTGCTAAAATTGTAATTCCTCTTTCACGTTCGAGGTCATTCGAATCAAGGAATCTTTCCCGTACGACCTGATTTTGCCTGAAGATATTACATTGTTTTAGTATTTGATCTACTAATGTAGTTTTACCATGATCCACATGTGCAATTATTGCAATGTTACGTATATTATTCATATTACCTCAGTATTCAAAAAGTAAGCTACAAATTTAATGATTTTTTCTATTATAAGTGTGAGTATAATCCGAGAGGAAAATATTATAAACCATTAAAGTCACACAGGACAAAGAACCATTTGTGCTTGAATATCTCAGTGGGTTTCATAATAACTAAAGCCGCAAAAATTAGAAAAGACAAATAGTGGGAAAACTTTTTGAAATTGTGAAACGACTTCATATATAAAATTTAATAACTTGCTTTGCGAGATTATCAGTTTTCAATCAACATTAGCATGGAAGCAATTATTACTGAAAATCGAGATAGTATGTTTAACGATTATGTTATATTGTCTTTATCCTGTACAAAATTAACCAGGAGAGCAGCAAGAAACATTGAAATGCCTCCCAGCACGAGTGCATAAATAGCTTCGCCTGCAAAGATTGTTCTTACAAAAAAACCTAAAATTGCCGCTGCAGTTATTTGTGGAATGACGATGAAAAAATTGAAGATGCCCATATAAACTCCCATCTTATTTTGTGGGAGTGAACCAGTCAGGATTGCATATGGCATGGCAAGTATTGAAGCCCATGCAAGTCCAATTCCTAATTCTGAAATGAGTAGTAATTTTGGATCCTTTATAAAATAGAAAGAGATTAAACCGATGCCACCGAAAACAAGGCTTATTGCATGAACTTTTTTCCGGCTTGTCTTTTTTGCCATTACAATTAACACAAATGCCATTAATGCAGCAAATCCATTGTAAACAGACATCAGAACTCCAACCCAATTGGCACCTTCGTTATATAAGATGGAGGCAGTATCGGTGGCGCCATAAATGTGATGCGTTACTGCAGGTGTCGTATAAATCCACATTGAAAAAAGAGCAAACCAGGAAAAAAATTGAACATAAGCCAATTGCACCATCGTTTTCGGCATATTGTAAAGGTCGTTAATGATAACTACGAATCCGTTCTTTTTCTTGTTGCTTTTGATTAACAATCCAGCAACTAACTGGAGCAATCCGAATGCAGCAGCACCAAGTAAGAAAAGTCCCACTCCATAATCGATATAAATTTTATAATAAAAAATAAGATACAAAAACAGTCCGGCTAATAACCAGATAATTCCGTTTCTAATTAATTTTTTGCTTTCTACAAATTGCTCTTCAAAATTGCCAGTTGCTTTTGATTTAGTATTTTCTGCAAATTTTTCGAGTTCTTCCGGTGAATATTCTTTTGATGTAGTAACCGTCCAGAGCACAGAAAGGAAAAAGACGACGGCGCCGATATAAAAAGCAAATTTTACGCTGTCTGGAATTTTACCTGCTGGTGCAACATTACTGATTCCAAACCAATTTGTCATTAAATAAGGCAAAGCAGATGCTATTACTGCTCCAGTTCCAATGAAAAAGCTTTGCATTGAAAAACCCAGAGTACGCTGAGATGAAGGGAGCATATCGCCGACAAAAGCTCTAAAAGGTTCCATCGAAATGTTGATCGAAGCATCCATAATCCACAACATACCAGCTGCAACCCAGAGCGCAGGAGAGTTAGGTATAACAACTAAGGCAAGCGAGGCTAAGATTGCTCCGGTTAAAAAGTAGGGTTTTCTTCTACCGAGTCTGTTCCACGTTCGATCACTCATATGTCCGATTATTGGCTGTACAATCAATCCTGTTACAGGTGCGGCAATCCAGAGGATGGGAATGTCATCTATGTTAGCGCCTAATGTTTCGAATATTCTACTTACGTTTGCGTTTTGCAGGGCAAAACCGAACTGGATTCCAAAAAATCCAAAACTCATGTTCCATATTTGCCAGAAACTTAAACGGGGTTTTTCCATATGTTACCTGTTTTATTTATTAACAAGAATGAGATATTCCCACGGTTTGAGAGTTAATGTGTTTTCAGTATTTAGTTTAATTTTGCCTGAAGTAAAATAATTTTTGTAAGAACCGACAAGCTTTTCAGAATTAAACGAGAATTTTTGTTCCTTTGGTGAAGTGTTAAAAAATGCAATCAAACGATGGCTGTCCTTTTCACGATAAAAGGAAAATATATTTTCTGGATTGCTGTTTTCGATTAGTACAACTTCGCCGCCGTAAAATCCGCTCCATATAGCCTTGTTCTTTTCTTTGAGCTCAGACAATTTAGTAAATAAATTTTCATAGATAATGTTCGACCAGTCGATTGTATCTTTCTCGAAAAAGCGGAGGCGCTTATTTAGTCCCGCTTCTTGACCGCTATAGATGAGGGGCATGCCATGAATTGTAGCGATTAGAACAGAGAACATTTCGGCGCTTTCGCCTAACCTTTCAAATACAGTTCCACTCCATGAATTCTCGTCGTGATTTGTAGTGAAGTTGAGTCTGTAACCTTCTCCTGGATATTCTTTTTTTTCGGTCAATATATGATTGGACAGTGCGGTTGCATTCAATTCGCCTTTAGCAATTTTGTTCATAATATCTTTTAATTGCCAATTGTAACTCATATCAAAAACAATGTGCATTTCAGGCTCGGCAGCTTCGGCAAGCATGAAAAGAGGTTTTACTTTTTCTAATTCTTTTCTGGCTTCTTCCCAGAATTCGAGAGGCACACCATTAGCATAGTCGCATCGAAATCCATCGACGTCAAATTCAGTTACCCAATATTTCATGGCGTCTATCATATATTTCCATAATTCTCTGTTAGAATAATCGAGGTCAATTACGTCTTGCCAGTCTGGCACTGGTGGATAAAATTCGCCTTTTTCATTTTTACTAAAAAATTCCGGATGTGATTCCACCCACACGTTATCCCACGCTGTATGATTTGCCACCCAGTCAAGCATTACGTAGAATCCCATTTCGTGAGCTTTATTGACAAGATGTTTAAAATCTTCTTCAGTGCCGAATTCAGGATTAATTGCTTTATAATCTTTAATTGAGTAATAACTGCCAAGACTTCCTTTTCTGTTCTTCTCTCCAATGGGATGAATCGGCATAAACCACAAAATATCGATTCCCATTTTTTTTAAGCGGGGTAAATGATTTTCAAACGCTTTGAAAGTTCCCTCGGGTGTGTATTGCCTTACATTTACTTCGTACATAACAACATTCTTTGTCCAATCAGGCGGAGTAAATTTCGGGATGATCGGCTCTTTTTGCTGTGCGTTAAGTATTATAAAAGAGATTAAAATAAATTTAATGATTAGAATTTTCCTCCCTTTTAAGAATTTCATATAAACCTTCCTTTTTTTTCTGAAAATGTAATGTAATTTTGATTGAGTTCAAAATTACTTAGATCCGTCACACAGAGAGAGAGTAAAAGATCCGCGTAAGCCATAAATTAATAAATACTGAAAGCTTATTTTCTTCAAAAGATTAGAGAATTTCATAACAATAGTTAACAAAAGATTTGTAGAGGATTTGAAATTAACTACCGCTATATGATACGATTAAAATGAACAGAATAAATTGAAGAAGACCTATATTAAAAGGAACAGAATTGGAATGGTGGTTATTTATTGTTGAATAAAATAAAAGAGCGAAAAGAAACATTTTCATCTTTCAATAAAATTTTTTTGTATTAATTCTCTAAGTCGTAAATAAGTAATTGCAGAGCTGGTTAATAAAAATTTTTGAGTGATTATAAAATTGTGTAGTTTTATCACTAAAAAAATTGAGAGGAAATTTGTATGACATTTAAACGTTCAGCCGGTATTTTACTGCACCCGACATCATTGCCTGGTAATTACGGCATAGGAGACCTCGGGAAAGAGGCTTATAAATTTATTGACTTTCTTGTTGAAACTGGAAATACACTCTGGCAGGTACTGCCGCTTGGTCCCACCGGATATGGTAATTCACCTTACCAGTGTTTTTCTGCATTTGCTGGCAATCCGTTATTAATAAGTCCTGACATTTTGAAAGAAGAAGGACTTTTAAGCGACGATGATTTATTGAAAATTATAACAAACGAAAAACATTATATCGATTTTGGAAAAATAATCGGTTCGAAGTATGAAATGCTGAGACGTGCGTTTACGAATTATAATGATACGGGCAAAGACGGGTTCGAAGAATTTTGCGAAACCAATAAAGATTGGTTAGATGATTTTGCACTTTTTATGGCATGCAAGAATTATCATGGCGGAATTGTCTGGAGTATGTGGGAAGAAGAGATTGCATTCAGAAAAAAAGGCGCTATCGAAAAATGGACAAATAAATTGAAGGAAGAAATTAAGTTTCATAAGTTCGTCCAGTTTAAATTTTTCAGTCAATGGAAAAAACTAAGAGAATATGCCAACTCAAAGGGTATAAAAATTATTGGAGATGTACCGATATACATCGCATACGACAGTGCAGATTTGTGGGCTAATAAAAAATACTTTACAATTGATGAGAAGGGAAAACTGGAATTCGTGGCTGGAGTTCCGCCAGATTATTTCAGTGCAACGGGACAATTATGGGGCAATCCTTTATATCGTTGGGACGTAATTGAAAAAGATAATTTCAGGTGGTGGATTGACCGTTTCAAAGCAATCCTTAATCTCGTTGATATTGTGCGCATCGATCATTTCAGAGGATTCGAAGCATATTATAAAATTCCCGGCGATGCACCAACAGCAGAAACAGGCGAATGGGTAAAAGCACCAGGCGAAAAATTGTTCTCTACTTTTAAAAAAGAATTTGGTTCACTACCAGTATTGGCTGAAGATCTTGGAGTAATTACCAAAGAAGTTGAAGAACTTAGAGATAAATTCGATTTCCCCGGGATGAAAATTCTTCAATTCGCTTTTGGAAAAGAAGGCGAAAAAAGATTTCTTCCTCACAATTTTATTAATAACTGTGTGGTTTATACTGGATCGCATGACAACGATACAACACGCGGATTTTTTGAAAAAGAAAAAGAAAAAAATTCCGACGTTTTTTATCATGCACAGGACTACATGAATTATTACGGCGATGATATGTGCCACGCTCTGATTAAACTGGCTTATTCATCTGTGGGTAATATCGTTATAATTCCGATGCAGGATATTCTTAATCTCGACAGTTCGGCAAGAATGAATTTCCCAAGTAAACCAGATGGGAACTGGACCTGGAGATTTAGTTGGGATCAGCTCTCAGAGGGTTTGAGCAAACATTACAGATATCTGATCGATCTTTATGAAAGAAATCCAAATAAAGAGAATCATGATTAAAATAGATAAACTCCACAAGACTAACCGAAAAACAGTTTTGCTTCAGATTTTACCCGGTGGCAAATTGATTGTTAGAGCTCCAAAAAATATTACACAGTTAGAACTCGACAGAATTATATTAAATCATAGTAACTGGATTATAAAAAAAAAGGAGCTGCTAAAGAATCAATTTGTTATGAAAAAAGAATTTTCAGAGGGTGAGCAATTCCTTTTTTTAGGTAATAATTATACGTTAATATACAGCGACATAACTAAGAATATAATTTTAAGTGATAACCTTTACATTAATCCTAAAAAGAAACATATTGCTGAAAAATTAATTCAAAACCTGTATCGAGATAAGGCAAAGGAAATTATTAGAGAGCGGGTGTTCTATTATGCGTCGAAATTTGGTTATCAATTTAAGTCGATTAGAATTACAAGTGCAAAAAAGAGATGGGGCTCGTGCAGTTATAATGGGAATCTGAATTTTTCGTGGAGATTGATTATGGCGCCGGTAGATATAATTGATTATGTAGTCGTCCATGAGCTAGTGCATTTAAGAATAAAAAATCATTCAAAAGTCTTCTGGGATAAAGTTGCTGAATTGATGCCTGATTATTATGCAAGAAGAAACTGGCTTAAAAAGAATGGTAATATGCTCGATTTGTAAATTAAAACAAAAGGAGTTAGATGAAAAAAGTAGTAATCACACATGCTTTTAGAACTCCAATTGGGAGCTTTAATGGGGGTTTGAGTCAATTAAGCGCACCACAGCTTGGAAGTAGAGTTATCAAAGCTATTCTTGAGAAGTCAAATATTGATCCTTTCATGATTGACGAAGTAATAATGGGGAATGTATTGACAGCAGGTATCGGTCAGGCCCCTGCTCGCCAGGCAGCTTTATATGCAGGACTTCCAGATAAAACTGAATGTCTCACAATTAACAAAATGTGTGGCAGCGGTCTTAAAGCAGTTATGCTGGCAGCTCAGGCAATCCAGTGCGGGGATGCAGATATAATTATTGCCGGCGGACAGGAGAGCATGTCTAATGCACCGTATCTTATAAAAGATGGAAGGTCTGGCTTCCGTCTGGGTAACTCAACCATCTACGACTCGATTTTAATCGATGGACTTGTGGATGTATATGAAAATATTCATATGGGAAATTGTGCTGAAATTTGTGCCCGAGAATTTAATTTCTCTCGGCAAGAATTGGATGCATTCGCAGTTGAATCATACAATAGAGCGCTTAAAGCTCAACGGGAAGGTCGTTTTGACGATGAAATAATCGAAGTAAAAATTGAATCACGGAAGGGCGAAACTATTATAAAAAAAGATGAAGAACCCGAACGTGTTGACTTTGATAAGATTCCAAAATTGAAGCCGGCATTTGATTCGCAAGGGGTTGTAACAGCTGCAAATGCATCGAAAATAAACGACGGTGCAGCTGCATTATTGATTATGAGCGAAGAGAAATCTAAAGAGCTCGGACTTAAACCGATGGCAGAAATTATTGCTCAAAGTTCAGCTGCAAAAGACTCTGTCCATTTTACTACTGCCCCCGCCGATGCCATTCAGAAAGTATTAAAAAAGGCGAATATGAAAATCGAAGATATTGACCTATTCGAAATAAACGAAGCTTTTGCCGTCGTTTCTCTTGCTGTTAATAAATTACTCGGATTGCAATTAGATAAAGTAAATGTTAATGGCGGAGCAGTAGCATTAGGTCATCCAATAGGAGCCAGCGGTGCAAGAATTTTGACCACCCTTCTACACGAAATGAAAAAGAGAAATTCTGAATACGGCATAGCTTCTTTGTGTATTGGAGGTGGCGAGGCTTCTGCCTTAATTGTAAAAAATTATAGCTGAAGGGGGTTTTATGAATTAGTATTTATTAACAATAATTATGGTATTTATTATGGCATCTAATTCAATTCCACAAATCTATTATAATCCTGACTATCAATATAAGCCGTTCAAACCGCCAGTAGATATTAAAACAGCGGAACAAAGAGCGGAAAAAATTATATCTGAAATGACCCTCGAAGAAAAAATTCAATTGGTCGGAGGGCATAACTTTTTCTATATCAAAGGATTCGAGAAATACGGAATACCACAGTTTTATCTTTCAGATGCAACTCAAGGTGTCCATTTGAGAAAAGAACTCAGTTCATCTCTTGATAAATCGGTCGCTTTTCCTTGCCCTCTGGCACTGACAGCCACATGGAATATTCAACTTGCATTTGAATATGCACGCTCAATTGGCGAAGAATGCCGTGCTGGTGATATTGCAGTATTACTTGCTCCTGGAATGAATATCTATAGAATCTCGCAAAATGGAAGAAACTTTGAATATTTTGGCGAAGATCCTTTTTTAGCTTCAAGAATGATAGAGAATTATGTTGTAGGGGTGCAAAGTACCGGTACGATTGCCACTTTAAAACATTTCCTTTGTAATAATAACGAGTACCATCGTAGAACTACGAATGCAATTGTTGACGAAAGAACAATACACGAAATTTATACCCCGGCATTTAAAGCCGGAATAGATGCCGGAGCTATGGCCGTTATGACTTCGTATAATCAAGTCAACGGTGAATGGGCTGGTCAAAGTAAATTCGTAATTGATACTTTGTTGCGTAACAGGCTCGGCTTTAAATGGCTTGTAATGTCAGATTGGTGGTCTACATGGAATCCTGAAAAGGTAATTAAATCTGGCCTCGATCTCGAAATGCCAGGCGACCCTTTGATGGATAAACCTGCCTTTCAAAAAAGGGGAGATATTACAATTAAAAAGAATGCAATGAAATTAATTCAAGAAGGTAAAGTAAGCCAGGCAGATATCGATCGGATGGCAAAAAATATTATCAAAACTTTTATTGCAATGGGGCTTTATGATAGACCGGTTAAAGATTTACAATATCTAAATAATTTTAAACTCCATGAAGAAATAGCTCTTCAAACTGCACGTGAGTCGATAGTGCTTTTGAAAAATAGAGATAATTTATTACCCGTGATTGGAAACAGGAAGATCTTGTTGACAGGTGAATTTGTAGAAAAATTACCCAAAGGTGGCGGTTCTGCAGACGTGGAAGGTTATGATATAATTACAATGTACGATGCCTTGAAAAATAAATTCGGCGATATGATTACTCATATTAAAGAGCCAACAGACGAAGAAATTAAAAATGCAGATATTGTATTTCTTAGTGCAGGCACTTTGGATAGTGAAGGTTGGGACAGACCTTTTTCGCTACCCGAAGAGATAGAAAGAAACATATTCAGAATTACGTCTTTAAATCCTAATACAGTGATAATCATTAATTCTGGAAGTGGTATAAGAATGACCGACTGGTACGATAAAGCGGGTGCCATATTGTACGCATGGTATCCAGGACAAAATGGCAATATAGCACTGGCTGAAGTATTGGCGGGAGATCTCAATCCTTCAGGTAAATTGCCAATAACAATTGAAAAAGAATTTAAAGATTCACCAGGTTATGGATATCTACCTGAAGGCTCAGACCTTAATACAGATTGGGATGACGACTTAAATATGGATTTCCCGATCAATAATATCGAATATAAAGAAGGAATACTTGTCGGCTACAGATGGTACGACACAAAAAAAATTGAACCCCTTTTCCCATTTGGGTATGGTTTATCTTACACAACGTTTAAATATGATAATCTAACAGTAGAGCCGAACGTATTTGATGGAGAAGGGAAAGTCAAAGTCTCTTTCGATATAACCAATGCTGGCAATTATGATGGAGCAGAGATAGCCCAACTTTATGTCAAAGATATCGAATCGAGCATTTTACGTCCTGAAAAAGAATTAAAGGGTTTTCAAAAAGTGTATCTCAAAAAAGGCGAAACAAAAAAAGTTACAATTGAGCTTACTAAAAAAGAACTTTCATTTTGGGATACGCAAACCGGCAATTGGAAAGCAGAAGCAGGGGATTTCGATATATTAATCGGAGCTTCATCGCGGGATATAAAATTAAAAACAAAATTAACACTTAAGTAAGTAACAGAATAGTTAAAGTTGTTTATTGAGTTGTCGGATTTCAAAAAATGAATTATTCTTGAAGGTGGTAGTAAATCTTAATTTTTTGTTTGGAAAGAATTAGATATTGCGGAGAGGGCGGGATTCGAACCCGCGGTACCCCGTTAAGAGTACGACGGTTTAGCAAACCGTTGGTTTCAGCCACTCACCCACCTCTCCGAGCTGAAAATACTGCAGCGAAGAATATAACTCGTTCAGATTATTTGTTAATTAATCTGCGAAATGCTTCGCCACTTTTATAACTCTTAATCTGCATCTCTCGCTTGAAAGCCTCTGACTTTGAGTTATACTCTTCTAAGTAAACAATTTTCCAAGGAACAAAAGGCTTAGTCGACCTGACTTTGCCTCGATTATGATCTTTCAATCTTTTTTCATAATTAGCTGTATGACCAATATAATATTTTTCAGTTACTTCGCTTCTTAGTATGTAAACATAAAACATATTTAGCAAACCGTTGGTTTTTCCGCCTGTGGCGGAACCTCGCCTAAAGGCGATGGCAGCCACTCACCCACCTCTCCGAGCTGAAAATACTGCAGCGAAGAATATAACTCGTTCAGATTATTTGTTAATTAATCTGCGAAATGCTTCGCCACTTTTATAACTCTTAATCTGGTTCTCTTGTTTAAAATCTCTCGATTCCGAGTTATAAATATTCTCATTATGAAAAGAACAAGTGAGTTCATATCAGCGCTGCCAATATAATAATCGTATAGTTAAAATAAAAATCTATAATTTAATTTTATCTCCCTGCCAGGCATAAGTATAAATTCTTTTACTGCAGATAAATGTTCCTTATAAGCTGTATCAAAAATATTATCAACTTTAAGTGTAAATATGAGTATATATTTGCCGATTATGAGTTTTGTGCCTGCATAAAAATTAATTAATCCGTATCCCGGCGTTCGCTCTTCAAAAGGACTAACTTTATTTTGATCAGCAGCTAAGTTGAATTGACAACCAAGCCAGTAACTATCTTTAGAATATCGCGGTTCAATTGCAAACCTTAGGGGAGGCATCAATGGTAGATACTCTTTTGTTACTGAGTTTTTTCCTACAGTATAATCATTCATTAAAGTCAACGAAAAATGGGGGGCAAATTCAAATTGTGCTTTGAACTCGTAGCCGTAAACGAAAGCTTTTGTTTGTGTATATGCATAGACAGGGATCCCTGTAGTATTTACAAATTCCATTTCTGAAGGATCATAGTATTGGCCTGTAGGCATTTTGAAAATGTAATCTTCGATTAAATTATAATATAAATTCAATTCTGAATTAACTTGTACTGATTGATATCTTAAACCGAAATCGATCCCCAGATTTTTTTCAGTATCGAGGTTTATATTACCGATATCGAATGTTCCTGTGGCTTCGTGGATAGCGTAAGAGGTTAATTCCTCAATTGTCGGCGAACGGAATGCAGTAGCAAAATTAGAGTAGAAAGATAAATAAGGAGATATTTTTAAAACTAAACCAGCTGACCCACTAAATGTATTAAATATTTTTTGCATGGCGGTAATCGATCTGCCGGATAATTCTGTCTGCGGTATGTCAATTGAATTATATTCATAGCGCAGACCGATTTGAAGAAGTGTTCTACGAATTCTAAATTGTTCAAGGACGAAAAATGCAAGGGACATATAATCGGCGTTGGGCGTAAATGCTTCCTCGCCTTCGACTGTGTATTTTTGATTCTGATACCATAGTCCTATAAGACCTTCTGAATTATTTAAAAGAGGAGTATGTTTAGCAGAAATATCTAGTACATATGATTTTAATCCGAATGCTGTCCCGATTTCATTTGTAACCCTGTTTATTTCCTTGTGATTATAATTTTGATAACCACCTTTTAAGGAAATTTTTTCGAGTACACCTTTCAGGTCACTTAACATATTAAATTTTACTTCTTCTTTATGCATTTCAATACCAATGCTTTCCGGTTCGTCTTCTTCGTTGTGGCTTTCATTGTCTTCTTCATGATGATGTTGATGCATCGGTATGCCGTAATTAAACTCGTAATTTTTATAACCGATGCCTGTCTGTCCAAATTCTGGAATATATGACAGTCCAAACTGGTAGCCGCTGAAATCGAGGTAAGTGTTGTTAACTTTTTTGCCGGTTCCGTCAGTATAATCGCCTGCTTTTCTTTTTGTTAAATTACCGTGAGCCGCAAAATTATTGGTACCGAAATGTAAGTCGAGGCTTGAATTGAATTCATTATTGTTGAAAGAATTTCCAGCTAAAAAATTGCCTTCAAATCCATCAGGTATATAGTCGGGTATCTCTTCTGTAATTATATTGATAACTCCACCAAGAGCATTGCTTCCGTAAATAAGACTTGATGGACCCCGTATAATTTCAATTTTCTCAGGTATAGCTCCATCGCTTGAAACAGCATGGTCGCTCGATGTATTGGACAGGTCGCCCATTCTCAAACCGTTTTCTAAAATCAATATTCTATTATTACTAAATCCTCTTACAACTGGACGAGCGGTAGCTTTGCCATTATAACGCATCGAAATTCCGGGAAGAAAATTCAAGGTTTCACCGATGTTTGTATTTCGTTTAATTTGTAGTTCTAAATTAGCAACGCTCAATGAACTCTGTAACAACTCCTTTGGATCGCTATTAAATGGATTGCCGGTGACTACTACCTCGTTAAGATCAATTGTGACGTCTTCAAGGTATATCATTAATGTTTTCGAGGGGACATAAACTTTTTCTGTTAATGATTTATGCCCTATATAACTGAACCGCAAAGTGTAATTACCTTCTTTTAAATTTCCTAATTCAAAATAACCTTTTTCATCTGTGGATGTACCAGTTTTCAATTCCTGCAAATAGATATTAACGCCTACTAACGGCTCGTTGTTTTTTTTGTCGTAAACATATCCTTTAATTGAGTAGGACTGCGCCTGTATTGCAATAGTGAATAAAAGCATAAAAGAAATGATTAACTCTTTCATTTCAGAGCTCCTTTTTAATTAATTAAGAAAAAAAATAGTGTTGAAATTCAGGAGTTAAACGGTGGAGCTCTCGAGTCGATGGATGAAAGAGATAAAATATGTGGGAACTCTAATACGAGCGTTAAATCAGTATCTAAAACATTATCAAAATTGGGTAAATTGAAATAAGCTATTGATTCGGAGTTAAAATTATAGAGAAGAAAAACTTCAATCGAACAAATGCCATTTTTATCGGCATAAGGATCTACATTTTCATAATGCTTGCCTATAGAAACTTGATTGCTATGTATATTTCTGATATGAGAATGAAAAAAAATTGTCCCTAATATTGAAACATAAAGCGTCAGGCTAAATAATGAGAATATTTTTATAATTTTTTTACCTGGCATAAAGATGTTGCATTTATAGACGTTATATCTTATTTTCTTGCCCTAAAATAAATTATTGGCTGAAAAAAAACAAGGAGGGTTTATGCTATCCGGTGAAGTTTATTATCCATCCAAAGAAGTCATTAAAAATGCCAATATTAAGAACTGGGATGAATTGAACGAGAGGGCAACAAAAGATTACGCAGGTTTCTGGGAAGAAATGGCTAATGAACTTGATTGGTTTGAAAAATGGCAAAAGGTTCTTGATGATTCCAATAAACCATTTTATAAATGGTTTACCGGAGCAAAAACAAATATTGTTTACAATTGTTTGGACCGACATATTAAAACATACAGGCGAAATAAACTTGCGCTTATCTGGGAGGGAGAAGACGGACAATTAAGAACTATGTCGTATTTCGCGCTTCATCGCGAAGTTTGCAAATTTGCCAATGTATTAAAAAGCATGGGTGTGAATAAAGGCGACAGGGTTACAATTTATATGGGACGAATACCGGAAATAATTATTGCCATGTTAGCATCGGCGCGTATTGGGGCAATTCATTCAGTAGTTTATGGAGGTTTTTCCGTTGAATCTCTGGCGGAAAGAATTGAAGACAGTAACTCGAAAGTATTAATCACGGCTGACGGGGCGTTCCAGAGAGGAAAAATTGTTCCTTTAAAACAAATTGCTGACGAAGCACTTCAACGCTGCGGCACGGTTGAACATGTGCTCGTTGTCAAAAGGACTGGACAGGAAATTAACATGGAAGCGGGCAGAGACTTATGGTATCACGACTTAATGAATCTCCCAATTGCCACACAAAATTGTGCTCTCGAAATTATGGATGCTGAAGATCCATTGTTTATTCTCTATACTTCTGGCACAACAGGAAAGCCAAAAGCAATCCTGCATACTCATGGCGGCTATATGGTTGGAGTTTATACCACACTTAAATTTGTATTCGATATTAAAGAAGAAGATAGGTACTGGTGTGCAGCTGATCCTGGCTGGATTACCGGTCATAGTTATATTGTCTATGGCCCGCTTTTGAACGGTACAACTTCATTTGTCTATGAAGGAGCACCAAATTTTCCATATCCAAATCGCTGGTGGCAAATGATAGAAAAATATGGCATTAACATTCTTTATACTGCTCCTACCGCAATCAGAGGTTTAATGAGGTTTGGCGAATCGTGGGTTAAAAGACACAACTTATCTTCGTTGCGATTGTTAGGTACTGTTGGCGAACCAATAAATCCTGAAGCGTGGAAATGGTACTTTAAAGTTGTGGGTAACGAAAAATGCCCCATAATGGATACCTGGTGGCAAACTGAAACAGGGATGTTTATGATAACGCCCATGCCGTCTGTGCCGCTTAAACCTGGATCTGGAACAAGACCATTTCCTGGAATCGAAATGGACATCCTCGATGAAAATGGTAATTCTGTCAAACCGAACGAAGAAGGATATCTTGTTATTAAAACTCCATGGCCGGCTATGTTGCGCACCGTCCATAAGGACCCAGAAAGATATGTCAGTCAATACTGGAGTAAATATCCGGGGTATTATATGACCGGCGACAGCGCGCGTCGGGATGAGGATGGATATTACTGGATTATCGGAAGAGTTGATGACGTTATTAAAGTATCGGGCTATCGACTCGGTACAGCTGAAATCGAAAGTGCTCTTGTTAGTCATCCAGCGGTTGCCGAAGCCGCAGCAATTGGTTTGCCACATGATGTAAAAGGAAACGCAATTTATACTTATGTTATTCTGAAAAACGGATATGAAAAATCGACTGCATTGATCGAAGAATTGAGAAAACATGTTGCCCACGAAGTAGGACCAATAGCTAAACCAGAAAGTATTGAATTTGTCGATTCATTACCCAAAACTCGGAGCGGTAAAATAATGCGCCGTGTATTGAAAGCACGAGCACTGGGTCTTGACCCCGGCAATATTTCGACAATGGAAGAATAATTAGTGTAATATCGTACACAAATTAGTTCGGGATTGTTTAAATTTGCGCTGTAAATTTGAAGGCGCTATGGAAGAAGAGCTTAAATTAGACCCGATTGAAATACGGTATTACAGACTAATAAGATATCTTACCGACTATATCTATTCTGTAAAAGTCGAAAACGGCAAAGCAGTTAAAACCTATCATGGACCTGGTTGTGCAGCTGTTACAGGATACACTTCGGAAGATTATCAAAACGACCCTGAACTCTGGTATAGAATGGTACACCCCGACGACCGACCTGCTGTGTTGAAACAAGCTGAAGACGCTCTCGCAGGAATTGAAGTGAAACCACTCGAGCATCGGATCATCCATCGAGATGGTTCTATTCGATGGGTAAAAAACAGCATCGTTTTGTCGAAAGACGAATTCGGAAACGTAATTTATTACGATGGACTTATTAACGATATAACTGAATTAAAAAAAGCGCAGGAGCTGGCAGAATTGAAACAAAAGCAATTGATCCAGGCAGATAAAATGGTAGCGCTCGGAACAATGGTTAGCGGAATTACTCACGAAATAAATAATCCCAACAATTTCATCCTGTTAAATGCACAGTTCCTTAAAAAAGCTTTCGACGATATCATGCCAGTCCTGAAAGAATATGCAACAATCAACAACGACTATTATGTTGCTGGTATTCCATCGGAAAAGGCTTTTGTAAAAATTACTCAAGCCCTGGATGGAATTATCGAGGGTTCTACGAGAATTGAAAAAATTACAAACAGTTTAAAAGAATTTGCAAAAAAAGATTCCGGACGATTAGATCAACCGGTTGACCTGAATAAGGTGATTGAAAAAGCTGTTATGATTACATCAAATCTCATAAAAAAATCGACAAATAATTTAAAAGTGAATTACAATTATGAAATAGCGAATATAAAAGGCAATTCACAGCAAATTGAACAGGTGATGATCAATCTAATTGCAAACGCATGTCAGGCGTTGCCGGATAAAAATCGCGGTATTGAAATTTCGATCTATCAAAAAGAAAACTTTGTGGCAATTGAAGTTAGAGACGAAGGCACTGGAATTGAACCCGAAAATATTAAGTTCATTTTCGATCCTTTTTTCACGACCAAAAGAAATTCTGGCGGCACAGGTCTGGGCCTCTATGTTTCGTATAATATTATCAAAAATCACGGCGGAGATATTCTTGTGGAAAGCAACGTTGACGGAACCAAATTTACTATTCTTTTGCCGATAAATTAAAAGAGGAAAGATGGGAATAGCAGATTATCCTGAATTACCGATTTTACTGGTCGACGACGAAGAACAGTTCCTCTACAGCGTCGAGACTTCATTAAACTCCGATGGCATTAATAATATTAGACTGCAGCACGACAGTACAAAAGTACTGGATATGCTCGAAAAAGATAAATTCTCGTTGATTGTTCTCGATGTAAATATGCCTGGAATTTCTGGGCTTGAGCTTTTGCCTAAGATCAAAGATCAATTCCCGGAGATACCTGTAATAATTTTAACTGCTCTGAACGATGTTGAGAGTGCTGTCGAAAGTATAAAGTTAGGGGCTTATAATTATATCTTAAAACCTGTAGACAATACCCGTCTGGTTACAACCATCAGAGGAGCGCTTGAATACAGGGAAGTGCTTTCAGAAAATCGACGTTTGAAAGATTATTTACTCAAAGACAAAATCGAAAATCCCGATGCCTTTGAAGAAATTATCACAAAAAGCAAATCGATGCGTTCAATCTTCAAATATATCGAAGCAATTTCAAATTCCCCTTTGCCAGTTTTAATTACCGGCGAAACCGGCGTCGGAAAAGAATTAATTGCCAGGGCAATTCATAAAGTGAGTTCAAGAACCGGCAATTTGATAGCTGTCAATGTTGCAGGTCTCGACGATACATTGTTTTCCGATACCCTCTTCGGTCATAAAAAAGGCGCGTTTACAGGTGCCGAACAGGACCGCAAAGGATTGATCGAACAGGCAGAAAAAGGGACACTCTTTCTTGATGAAATTGGAGATTTAAGTATCGAATCACAGGTTAAATTATTACGGCTCATACAGGATAACAAGTATTATCCGCTCGGTTCAGATCTTCCAAAACAGGCAGATGTTAGAATAATTTGTGCTACTAATCTACAAATCGAAGATTTGAAAGGAAGTAACAAATTCAGAAAAGATCTTTATTACAGACTTCAAACTCATCATATTCACATTCCTCCATTGAGAGAAAGGAAGGAGGACATACCTTTACTTATCGATCATTTTCTTGAAAGAGCAGCAGAAAAACTTAATAAGAAAAAACCAACTCCACCTAAGGAACTCTATACGCTCCTTTCAAATTATCATTTCCCTGGCAATATTAGAGAACTCGAAGGTTTGATATACGATGCCGTTAGTAGACATCGGTTTGGAGTGCTTTCGCTCGACTCGATACGCGATAAAATTTTTTCCAGTATGAAAAAAGATACCCCTCCCGAACAGACAGAAGAAGTTCTCGACAAAATTGTATTCCCCGAAAATTTACCGACGCTCAAAGAAATTGAAGAAGCACTTATTAAAGAAGCACTTAAACGAGCTGACAATAATCAGTCGATAGCTGCACGACTGCTGGGTTTAAGTAGAAGAGCCCTCAATAATAGACTCAGTAGAAAAAAATAATCCGTAATTCTCTCTAAAGGGGTGCCACAAAACTGCAGGTGCCACATTAGTGCAATTCCGTAAGTTATTATTTTTCTATTAGTTACGTCGAAACCTACAAAAATTAGGAAAAAATGTGGCAATACCTAAATACCTAATCTTTTGTTATTTGTGCAGGTTAATAAATTATATACTCTGGCACGGGCTTTGAATTGTTATAAACGAACTATTAACAAGGAGGAAAAAATGAAGCAACTTAATAAAATAGCAGCTGTGCTTTTAGTTACATTTTTGGCAACTAATATCTTTGCGCAGCAGCCGGAATACAAAAAGTTGATTGAAAAAGTCAACGAGCGTTTTCTTTACAATCTGAATGTCGAACATTCGGGAATAGTTGAATCTTCCATCTTCAATATAATGGAGGTCAAAAGCAAATTTCCGAATGAAGATTATAGTAGATTGGTTAGAAAATTATACGAACTGGCTTTAGAAGGAAATACTCCTTCTATCAGATACAAAGCTCAACTGGCAAGTCTCTACTTTAATTTTTATGATATGTTTGCAGATATTAAAATAACAGAAGTAGAAAAGGAAAATCCAGATCTGTTCTTTCATGAAATTTCGAATAAATTGATGAAAATACCAGTAGCAGTAAACAATTAACACCCCCGCCTTATAAAGGCTGTTCCGAACCGACCGGGGAAGTTTTTTAACACAACTTCATAGCCTCCTAGATACATTACCCGGGATTGCTTGGAACAGCCTTTTTTATTTTACTATCCAATTCAATAATGTTATGTAATGAAATTATCATATATTGCATATGCAATATTTATCTGCTTTTAATGAAGAATATAATTTATCACTTTACACTGTTAGCAATAATTTATTCGAACATCGCGGCTCAAAACACAGGTACATTGAGAGGGCTGGTTACCGATTCGACAACTTCTGAGGCGCTGGCTTACTGTAATGTATTTTTGAAAGAATTGGGAATAGGTACGGCAAGCGATTCCAGAGGATATTTCCTGATTCCGTCTATACCAGCAAATCAAAATTTTACTTTGATAATTTCTTATATCGGCTATCATACCAAAAAGATAAATATTAAAATTTCTCCGAATAAAATAACACATTACGACGTTCAACTTTTACCTTCCGAAATTGAACTGCAAGCAATTGAGAAAGTAGAAAAGCTCGTTGAAGAAAGCAGAACGGATATAAGTATACGCAGAATCTTAAGTCGGGATTTAGAATATCTTCCCAAAGGAGTCGAATCCGATTTATTCCGTTCTCTAAAATATCTTTCGGGTGTTCAATCGACCGGCGATGTTTCGGCACGGTTTTATGTAAGAGGCGGGGCAAGCAATCAGAATCTCATTTTAGTCGACGGAATTACACTCTACAATCCATTTCATGCACTCGGGCTTTTCAGTGTAATTGACCCGGATGTTATAAATAATATCGAATTTTATAAAGGTGGATTTGCTGCAAATTACGGAGGACGTATTTCGTCCGTCGTCGATATCAAAACAAACGACGGTAATAAAAATCGATTTGGTGCAAAGGCAAGTGCAAGTTATTTGTCCACCAAATTATTCCTTGAAGGTCCATTGCCTCACGGCTCGTTTTTTTTGAGTGGTAGAAAAAGTTATTCAACCGAAATTCTTAAGAAATTCCTGGATAATCAAAATGTACCGGCGGACTTCTACGATCTATCCTTTAAAATGAATTACTCGAATCAGGATTTTATACCGGGCAGTAAGTTTATTGTGAACGGATTTTTTAGCAGCGATAAAATTGATAATCCGGATCCTACAATAGAAGATTTCGGATGGAAAAATAATTTGTTCGGTTTCAGATGGTTCTTTGTGGGCGATATTCCTCTTTTTCTTGAACTCGGTTTATCTTTAAGCAATTTCCAGGGCGAAGTTTTACCGCAGTTGAGCTCACTCAGTAAATCGAGAAATGAAATTAACGATATTTCGATGAAAATGGATCTGACTTATATTTTCAATTCAAAGGACGAGTTGGGTGTAGGATTTCATATTAATCAAATAAATACAAATTTGTTTATTGAAAACAGGATTGACGAGGATACAGATATTAATAACAAAGGCACAGATATTTCACTTTACACCAAATATAAAATCTTGAGATTCGATAACTTCGCAATTGATGCGGGGCTCCGATTTAATCTTGCATCGGTTTCACCAAACAAAGAGAAAATCTTTATTGAACCAAGATTAAATGCATTTTATACATTCTGGAATTTTCTGACGGTTAAAGGCGCGTGGGGCATTTATCAACAAACATTGACAACGGTCTCAGATGAAGACGAAATTATAAATATATTCGAACCATGGATTATTACTCCAGCGTATCTTCCGCCGGCAAAAGCTATGCATGCAATATTTGGTGTTGAGTTTGATAACGGAAATTTCTGGAAATTCGGCGTTGAATCGTACTATAAAACTGTGAATAACTTGCCAGTATTAAACAAAGATAAAATTTATGCGACGGACAACGATTTTAAAGCAGGTGAGGGTGAATCGTATGGTCTGGAAGTTAACGCATCGATCACAACATCGAGTGTCAAACTAACCACTTCTTACACACACGCTTATGCCTACAAAGTAATCGACGGGAAAAGATATTATCCGCGTTACGATACACGACATAATTTTAATGTTATGCTGGACATCGATTTTGGTAATAGCTGGCATACAAGTATTATATGGGTTTACTCATCAGGTCTTCCTTTTACTGAAATTCTCGGTTATTACGACAAACTTTATCTCGATAATTTCTTCGATTCGTGGAATTACAATGATCCCCGAAAACCTTATACATTAATTGGCATTCAAAATCTTGGAAGATTACCAGACTATCACAGACTCGATTTAAATATTTCTAAAAAGTTCATTTTTCCTTTTATGAATTTATACCTCGATTTCAATATTGTTAATCTTTACGACAGAGCTAATATTTTTTATTTCAAAAAGGATACCGGGGAAAGAGTCAATATGCTGCCGTTTCTTCCCACTTTCTCACTTAAGGTGGAATTATGAAAATGAAATTTTTTTATTTGATGTTGATTTTATTCATGCTAACTATTCTATCTTGCAACGATGCCTTCAACCCATACGGAGATTTAAAAGAAAAATATGTTCTGAATTGCATTGTTAGAGCCGATACAAATTATCAGGTGGCGTTATTATCGAAAAGTTACATCTCAGAAAATTTTGATCCATACTCTAATACGGAGGATAAATCGATACAAAATGCACTGGTCAGGTTATGGAGTGGAAATGACAATGTCGTAATTCTGAAAGATACGATTGTTGAGCGCGCGCCTGATGACAAATACAAATCTCCTTACAGAATTTATTATGCTGAGAATTTTAAACCAGTAGCCGGTCAGCCGCTTGAAATCGAAGCAATACTTCCTGACGGAAGGGTTTTATCTTCGTCCACAACAGTTCCTCAACAAATAACATTCAGCGGAGCTTTGTCGGATACTCTTATTCCTCCCAAAAAAGGTGATTACATTCAGGTCGTCTGGAACAGCAATCAAACCAAACCGGTCTTTGTGGTAAGATTGGGTATTTACTATTTTAAGCACGAAGGCGGTACGAAAAAAAGATATATTTATGTGGTGCCGCACAGTTATGTCGAATACGAGGGCAAATTTGTACCTGACTATCCGGAGCCAATAACTCAAAGTCGTTTCAGTTATGATATGACAACAATTGATAAAGCGATGAAACTTCTTTCGGAAGGAGAATCTGACAAGAGCAAATTTGAAATACTGAGTTGCATTCTGGAGGTAATTGCACTCGACGAAAATTTGAGCATTTACTACAACACCACCGCAAATGCCGACAATGCTTTTTCCGTAAAACTCGACGAAAAAGATTATTCAAATATTAAAGGTGGATATGGCGTTTTTGGTGCTTATAATCGGAATTACTATGTACTCCGATTTACACACGATTATATCAGGTCATTTGGTTACATACCAGGATTGAAAGAATGAAAAGTTTCATCAAATTATTGTCAGCTTTACTGCTGCTCAACATTTTTATTTCATGCAATAGGGAAGTTTACACAGGTTCAACAGAACCACTAATTTTATCTAAAAGCAAGGTAATTCTG
The DNA here is from genome assembly GCF_052656625.1 of Melioribacter sulfuriphilus. Taxonomy (NCBI): domain Bacteria; kingdom Pseudomonadati; phylum Ignavibacteriota; class Ignavibacteria; order Ignavibacteriales; family Melioribacteraceae; genus Melioribacter; species Melioribacter sulfuriphilus. The sequence goes on from NZ_JBQXXK010000001.1 coordinate 418,618, forward strand.
GATAGTAAACCGGATTCAGCTCTTATTTATATCGACGGCAAAAATTCGGGATTTGTAACTCCCGACACTATTAAAGGATTGTCAGAAGGTTTGCACTATGTTACTTTGAAAAAAGACTTGTTCAAAGATACAACTTTTGCAGTCCAACTTGGTTATGCTGAAAGTAAGTCTATTTATATTGACTTTTATCAGAATCCAATAAATTTCGGAACTATTTATGTTAATAGTAATCCGGCTGGAGCTTTAATTTATCTGAATAACAAAAATACCGGATTCGTAACACCAAAATATATAACTGATTTATTAGTAGGTGAATATAAATTGAGGTGCGATTTGCCACTGCATCGTTCAGATAGTACAATTGTAAAGGTAACTTATAATAAAATACAATACGTTAATTTCAAGCTGGACGATACAAGTAAATGGGTTAATTATAATCTCAGTAATTCAGATTTGACAAGCAACCACCTTTCTTGCCTGGCTGTAGATGCTAATAATGTTTGGGTCGGAACAAGAGACAAAGGAATTGTAAGGATTCACGGTAATAAATTTGACATTTTTCAGACATCAAATTCTCAGCTCAAATATAACTTTATCAATCATCTTTACATACACAACAATGAATTGTACGTGGCGACAAGTGGCAGCCTTCAAAAATACGACGGTGTATCGTGGGTCGACCTTACTTCAAAATTACCCGATTCATACGTTACCAGCATTATTTTCGATAAGAATGATGTAATGTGGATCGGTACTCAAAAAGGTTTGGTAAGATACGATGGAACGGTCTGGAAAATTTTTGATAGAAGCTCCGGAATGTCGAGCGATTTTGTAACTGGAATTGCAGTTGACAATTTTAATAACATCTGGGTGGCAACAAACAGCGCTGGAGTAAATATGTATGACGGCAACAAATGGAAAGTTTATGATATGTCGAATATGAATCTAAGTGAAAATCTTGGAAATTCAATAAAAGATATTGCGTGTGATAAAGAAGGTTATGTTTATGTGGCTCATGTCTGTAGCCCCGAAAAAGGCGAATTAGGGGGATTGACAAGATTCAAAAACGGCACCTGGGAACAGGTGGAGCTTGTCGGCGTGCCCTCGAATTTTGTTGAGTCAATTTATATAGACGAGGAAGGGAATAAATGGATCGGTACTAAAAACGGATTGACTAAATTCAGAACCAATCCTTTAGACGGATATTTCTTTAATACCTCGAATTCAAAATTGCTTGCAAGCCAGGTCGTCGATATCAAAATTGCTGCCGACGGTAATTTGTGGATAGCTACTTTTGGAGGAGGACTGGCAAAAGTAAAAAAGGGTAACTTTTAAATTTATTCGGTTACCCTATAAACTGAATCCAGTAAAGTCCCATCTACCCACTTAACGACGGCAACTACTTTTCGTCTGTCGATTCTGGGCTTTTCAGGTTTACCGCATATTTCATATACTTCTTTTTGAATTTCGGCAATTGAACGTATTGGCAGAGAACTATTCTTTACTTTTTTTATTAAATCAGTTCTCTTTGGATTAATAGCAATACCACGTTCTGTAATTACGACATCGATTAAATCTCCTGGACCGCACAATGTTGTTACATTGTCGACAATTATAGGAATCCTGTCTCTGAAAGATGGCACTGCCAAAATCGTGCAACCCGCATAAAGACAATTCTGCCATCCACCTATTCCATGCAATAATAATCCATCTGAATGCGTGACTACATTGGCATTGAAATTTATATCTACCTCTGTTGCTCCTAAAACAACGGCGTCTACCATCGATGCAAAATTCCCTTTGCCATGAAAATTATAACTCGTAAATGGAGAGGTCATAATGTGCCTGGGATTTTCTCTCATAGAACGTACGCCTTCCAGATCAAATGTTTGACCATCGAGGATGTAATCAGTCAAACCTTCTTCGAGTAATTCTACTAAATATTTAGTTGAACCACCTCTAACAAATCGTGCTTTAATATTTTTTTGTTTCATTTTTTCTTTTAGAAATGGTATAAATGCCAGACTTGTACCGCCAGCGCCGGCCTGGAACGAAAATCCGTCTCTTAAAATTCCTGCTACGTCCATAAATTCTGCCACATATTCGGCTATTAGAAGTCGATCTGGACTTTTAGTTATTTCAGTCGTACCGCTTACTATTTTAGAAGGATCGCCTATTGTATCAACGACCACGACATAATCGACATTGTTGCCAGAAATTTGCCATGGTGTACAGGGGAAATCAACAAGATTATCGGTGACAATTATTACTTTATCTGCATAGATCGAGTCTGCCAGCGCAAATCCCAAACCGCCGCAAGCAGATTTTCCGTATAATCCGTTAGCATTTCCAAACATATCCGCTGCAGGAGCGGCAATTACCGCAATATCAATATGTACTTCGCCATCCTGGATTGCCTGATACCTTCCGCCGTGAGAACGTAAGACACCGGTTCCTTTCATCTTTCCCATACTGGCGTATTTCCCCAGCGGTCCGTTTAATGAACCTTCAATATGGTGAATTGTTCCGTCCTCAAGATACTTGATTAAATATTCATGGCAGGGGAAAGATGCGCTCGGAAACCATGTAATATTTTTGATGCCCATTGAATGGACAACATCGAATAAGTAATTTGTAACCATATCGCCGTTTCGAAGGTGATGATGGGTTGAAATTGTCATGCCGTCTTTTAATCCCGACAATTCGAGAGCTTTCTTCAAGTTTCGTACAACTTTATTGCCGTCTTTAGGATAATCCGCACAGGAGGGAATGGGTGGAGCGGCTTTTCTGCCTTTTGGTTCGTATTTATCGATGCCTTTAAATGGTACCTGCTTTATTCCGTTTACATACAACGGTACATATCTACCAACTTTGTTTTTTATCATTTTCATAGCTCTTCTAAATTTAGTTTTGCTGATTCTAATATTTTTAATGCCCGCTTGACTACAGGGGGATCAATCATTTTACTTCCTATTGAAATAACACTAAGATTTTTTCTTTTAGCTTCGTTGTATGCCTCTACTATTATTCTTGCCTTTTCAATTTCAGAAGGAGTTGGTGCAAAAGCTTGATGAACGATTTTTATCTGTCTTGGATGTATACATCCTTTGCCTTCGAATCCGAGAGCTTTCGATTCCAGGCAACTCTTTAGAAGACCCTCTGTATTCCCAACGTCTGAATAAACAGAATCGATGGCTTGAATACCAGCAGCTCTGGCAGCATTTACTATTGTAGAGCGTGCATAAAAACTTTCTAAACCCGCTTCTGTTCTTTGAACGCCAATGTCCGCTGTATAATCTTCGAGACCAATAGTTAAGGCACATATACTTGTAGATGCCGAAGCAATTTCGTATGCATTGATAACGCCCATTGCGCTTTCTATAATCGGCATTAGAAAAATATCATTATGAATATTTTTTTCTTTCTTAATGGACGTGATTTCTTCTTCAATTTTTAAGACAGTCTCTTTAGATTCACATTTGGGAATAAGAATTACATGAACGTTATGTGGAACAATCGATTTTAAATCTTCGATACCAAGTGGAAGTTGATTTATCCTGACCATCTTTTCGGCGCCGTAAAAATTGAGAGCACGCAATGCATTTCTTACCAAAATTCGAGCTGCATCTTTTTCGGAAGGATGTACGCTGTCTTCGAGATCGAGAATAATTCCATCAGGTTTATGAAGTCCCGCATTGATATGAAACTTCGGTTCGTTGCCGGGTAAATAAAGTCGGCTTCTTCTTATTCTGTCTTTTGAAGTCGGTGTAATTAATTCTTTTTTAAGAGGGAAGAGAAATTCTCTCGTTTCATTTTTGAAAATTCTTTTATATGCGGTTTCGAATCGTGCAGCTATTGTATAAGGAAGAGCTCCGAAATCTTCAATCTCAATTTCAGCGCCGTTTAAATCGTAAAACGCTGAAATTTTGCGAAGCAATTTTTCGATGTCAACGCTGTAGAGTTTTTCAACTTTGCTTTTCAATTTAATGGTTAATTTTCTACTTCGATGTAATTTTTTTATTGTTATATGACAGTCCGAACGTGTTTTATCGGACCTGTTACCAGCCGAAGCTATATCGGATACAATTTGTGTTTTCATAGAACTACACAATTAAGTTATTCATGAATTTAGTTGCTTCCATCTTTTCACAATTATAAACAAGCTCTTTTATTTCTTTTTGTTTTTGAGTGCTCAATACTTTTGAAGAAAGACTATTGAATTTTGTCTCCAGTTCATCGTCGGTCATCGGATTTTGGGGATGTCCTTTGGGATATTCGAGATATTCTGAATATTCTTTCCCGTCTTTAGTAACAATACTAACTTTTGATGGTTGTTTTTCGGGAAACAATTTTTCAAATTCATGCGATGCTACTCCCTCAATTTTATCAATAATCGACCATATACGCGGGTCTTTGATTTTTTCTTCCGAAAATGAATCGGTTGTAATTTTCCTGTCGACTATTGCCACGGCAATACAGTAAGGCAATGAATGGTCGGCTGTTTCTCTCGATTTCGGTTTGTATTTCTGCGGATCGAACAGGATATCGCAAACGCGCGCAATTGTTGTAACAGTTATCTTTTCAATTTCTTCGGGTTGAATGTCATATTTGTTTACAATCGATAGAACAGCGGAAATGTGGGTGTGAGTTAATGCTTCGGTAGGAAAAGCTTTCATGCTGCATTCGAGGATTTTATATCTTGTCCCTAAGTCGTTAAAAAGATTTTCAATCTTCCATTGCCATTCGCCGTAACTTTCCAAACCAGGTATAGAGACTGGTTTACTTTTTCTCGATTTATAATCCCAGCCGAGCATGCAATCGAATAGACCTTCCTTACCTTCGAAAATAAATTCAGGTCCGCTGAAGCCCTCTTTGGCAAGGAAACTGGAGATTACTCCGTTAAAAACAGCCATTGGATCCACTGTATTTTTCATCATCGATAGTTGTCCCGAAGCCGGCGCACCAGAAGTAAAATTATGAGAACCGTTAATGCCGATAGCATTTACCATCTGATCGACGTCCAGATTGAGCAACTTACCTGCGACTATAGGTGAAACAAACTGAGTTAAAGTGGCATGGTGCCATTTGCGTTCTCTAATACCTGGGAAAGCAATTTCGCAAAGACGTTGTTCGAATTCGTATCCCAGTACTATTGCAGTCAAAACAGATTTCATGCTAGCGTTCGAAAATTCCCCGACAGCCAGCGCTGCGGGAATCAAATCCGACGGATGCGACGGATCTTGTTTCCAGTAAATGTCGTTAAAGTCGAGTGACCGAATCATTTGAGAATTTACAAAAGCAGCATGAGCCGATGGAAGTTTGTCACCGAAAGCTATAACCGTTGATTCCTGCCTTCCGCCGATATTTCGAAAATAATTCCTTATGATATTAACGTCTTTAGTTTCGTAAGCACCGTATGCGCATCCGATTGAATCGTACAAATAACGCTTGGCTTCGTAAATAACCTCTGCCGGTATGTCTTCGTATTTTAAATCAATGGCAAATTCGGAAATAATTCGTGAAACGGATTTTTCCATAATATATTCCTTATGTAATTAATAATTGAAGATATAGCGAAAGCGAAGGATTATTTATTTTGCCAGTTGGTTTCGTATAGCTTGGGGAGGTTTAGGTAAGGATAATAATTTTTTGAAGTTATTTTTCTTAGTTTATGCATAATTACTTATGCTTTTCTTTTGCATTAAATTATCACTTTTATTTCTAAAAGAAAAGCGATAAAGAATAATTCGATATACTTAACTCTCCAGATTTTTCTTAATCCAATTTTCAAGACCTCCTGAAACAATTAATTCTTGAGCTGCAATACCGACTGGAGAAATATTATAAATTTTATCTCCCGCAATTAATCTCGAATTGACAAAATCAACCTTGGCAATAATATTGGTTCTAATTGTATTTTTCTTATTGCCTTCGAACATCTTTTTTAAGTCATTTACAAGTTGAGGGCAATCGATGGCAAGAAAGCCATTGTTGATTGCATTGCGTTTGTAAGTATCGCTGAAAGAACCTGCAATAACCAGACGAATTCCTTTGTATTTAAGAGCTGTGGCAGCCTGTTCGCGTGAGCTTCCTGTTCCGAAGTTGAAGCCTCCGACGAGAAGATCGCCTTCCTTTACAATATTTCTGAAATCGGGGTCATAATTTTCCATCACAACATTTGCTTGATCCTGAGGCGTCATATCGTCGTTGTAAGTATATTTGCCAGGATAAATACCATCCGTGTTTAAATTATCTTGAGGACAAAAGATCAGTTTGCCTTTTATTTCTGCTGGAAAACCTTCAATAATATCAATCTGTTGAGATTGAATTTCCGGGCGTGAGTTTATTTTAATTGATCCGACAATAGAATTCTTTGTTTCGGCAATATCATAACTGATAAAACCGTTGATAGCAGAATGCGCCACGACAGCAGGCGAGGCCAGATATGCAAATGCATTTGGCGAACCCATTCGTCCTTTGAAGTTTCTATTTGTTGCAGAAATGCCCACTTCGCCGTCTTCGAGCAATCCGGTACCCAAGCCAATACAGGGGCCGCAACCTGGTGGAAGGGGAATAGCACCGGCATCTAATAAATTTTGCCAGTATCCTCTTTGTTCGCTTTCTTTTTGAATTTCGCTTGATGCCGCCGCAATATAAAACTTCACATGAGGAGCAATCTTTTTCCCCTTTACAATTTTTGCCGCTTCTTCAATGTCTTCCAGTCTTGAGTTTACGCACGATACAAGATAAGCTTTATCAATTTTTACTTTCTTTTTCATTAGTTCGGAAACGGAAGAATATTTCTTTACGCTGTTGGGACCTGAGACGACAGGCTCAATCGACGAGAGGTCAATCGTTAGTTCTTTAGAATAAAAGGCATCGTTGTCTGGTGTGAGTTCGGAAAGGTTTTTCTCGAGTTCTTTGAGCCTTTCTTTGTTTAATCTCGGATTCCTCCCGTTGCCGTCGGCATCGGAAGGTACCCCTTCTGGGCCTCTCTTTTCAATATAATCGATTCTTTTATTCAACCAATTCAGAGTTATCTCGTCAATGGGAAAAAGACCTACAACTGCTCCCCATTCGGTGGTCATATTTGCAATTGAGAGTCTCTGGTCAATCGACAATTCGCTTATCCCGTCGCCTGTAAATTCTACTGCGCAATTCAATACTTCGTCGTTATTAAAATAGCCGCAAAGAGCGATAATTACGTCCTTGCCCGTAACACCTTTTGAAAGTTTACCTTTTAATACAACTTTAACGGTTTGTGGAACCTGCCACCAGGTTTTCCCGGTTGCCCAAATTGAAGCGGCGTCTGTTCTGACAATTGGAGTGCCAAGGCACCCGATTCCACCGTACATATTTGAATGACTATCGGATGCAACGACCATTGTACCTGGAAATGCATAACCTTCTTCGATCATGATCTGGTGTCCTATGCCTCTTCCAGCTGGATAAAAATCGGCCCCCATTTCTTTTGCAAATGATTCGATGCGTCTGTATTTATTTAGATTCTTTTCGTCTTTGTTTTGGATATCATGGTCGAGTGTGATAACAACCTGCCGCGGATTGGCAAGTTTTGTTGCCCCGATAGATCTAAATTTGGGTATTACTGCTCCAGTATTATCGTGCGTCATTACGTATGCCGGTTGTATTGTAATATAATCTCCTGCACGTATTTTCTGCGCCTGTTTTAAACCAATTGCATGCTTCTGTGCAATTTTTTCAACTAATGTTTGGGGCATTTTTACTCCACTACAATTTTACTAAGCAAATATATCTTAATCTGCATAAATCTTTTCTCAATTATTTTTAAAAGGCTCGAATGATACAAAGTCGGCATGATGTACAATAATTGCTTCGACAGATCTTTTTCCGAGATCTCCTTCTTTTGAATGATAAGCAATAATGTGAAGAACTTCAGGTGGCAATCCGAAACGATCTGCTATTGCTACACCGCTAAAAGGATGTCGTAATAATTCGCCAGCTTTGCTTGTTCCAAGTTTGCCGTCCTTTTTCGTGTATTCTAATAATTTTCCAACATCAATTAAAATTGCTCCGGCAATCAAAAAATCCATATTGATATTGATTTCATCGCCGAAATTCTTCTTCATTCTGCTGGCTATATCGACGGCGAGTTGCACGCATGTTCTTTTGTGATTAATAAAAGAAATATTACAGTCCTTAATTAATAGAGAAAAAGGGATCTCGTGTAAATCCTGTATTGTTAGTTCCGAACTCTCCAGTGCATATTTCCAGCACTCTATCACTTTATCTCTAAGTGATAAGTCGTTAATTAAATTTACTTCTGGCCATAAAATAATTATTTCGTCTTTATTCATATCCTTTATTTTGATGTTGAAGGCTCAGCATTTGTTCTAAGCATAGTAAAAGCCTGCAATGCCAGCATTATAGCGAGTACGAAAAGAAATATCGATACTGTAGCAAGTAAATAGTTATTTATGAGCAAGTTATTATAAAAGAGCATAGCAAGTGCAGACAAAGTAACAGAGAACATGAATATCATGGGAATGAGAGTAAAATAATAATTTATTTTAAGATTGATAACCCAGACGGTAACTGCAAGGAGTGCAATTGCGGCTAAAAGTTGATTTGCGCTGCCGAAGACGGGCCATATGTTCATACTCTGTCCGCTCATCGTCAATAGTCCTCCGGCCAATACAGTTATTGTGGTTGCAAAATATCTATTTGATGTAACGCTGTTTTGGGGGATTTGTTGTTCTACTTCGAAGAATTCCTGAAATGCATAACGCGCAAGTCTGGTAGCGGTATCAAGAGAAGTTAATGCAAAAGCGGCGACGGCAAGAGCGGCAAAACTCGATGCGTGTGCCTCATCAACACCGAGTAAGGGAATATTGCTAATGAATTTTGCAATTCCAGTTGAAAAGGCGGTAACGGCGCCTTTTTCGTTTAATAATTGAATAAAATGATTCTGATCCAGTGAGGCAACCGATAATAATGAAAGAACTGCCAGCACGCCTTCGATAAGCATTCCACCGTAACCAATTAGTTTTGCGTCGGTTTCTTTGTCGAGTTGCTTTGCAGTAGTTCCGCTACTAACTATCGAATGAAAACCACTAATTGCACCGCATGCAACTGTTACAAAAAGAGCGGGGAAGAGATAGCCGATTTGGTCGACTTTAAAATTCGTAACTGGTGCAAGATGAACTTCGGGCATTGTGAAAATCAATCCCACAATACCGCCAATCATCAGTGCATAGAGTAAAAATGAATTAAGATAATCGCGCGGCTGTAGCAATATCCACACTGGCGTTACAGATGCAAAAAAGATATAGACGAGTAAAATTAAATTCCAGGTTTGATTATCAAGAAGCAATGGGAATTGATTCCCAATGTAAATAGCAATTATCAATAATAATATTCCGATAGCTGACGAAAAAATTAAAGGCATTTTAATACGGTAAGAAATTAGACCGAACCCAATTGCAATGAAGATAAATAAAATCGATGAAGTTCCAGCCGAAGGAATGCTGTTGAATGTATTGGAAACAATAATTGTAAAAACAGCAATAACGAGAATCAACGTAGACCATGTGAACAGGAGGAATAGTTTTTTGCCGTTTAGGCCAATATAATTTTCGATAACCTGACCAATTGTTTTGCCTTTATGGCGAATTGATGCAATTAAAGAAGTGTAGTCGTGCACTCCTCCAATAAAAGTGGAGCCGACGAGAATCCAGATATAAACCGGAACCCAGCCAAAACTTGCAGCAATTATGGGACCTACAATCGGACCGGCGCCTGCAATCGATGCAAAATGATGTCCTAACAAAACAGGAGGTTTAGTAGGAACGTAGTCAACTCCGTCGTAAAGATCATGTGACGGAGTAGTATGTTTTCCATCGATCGAAAATATATTGGAAATATAACTCCCATATACCCGATAAGCGAATGAAAAGAGAATTATTGCAAACGCAATTAAAATGATACCACTCATTTTACACCCAAGTTAAATGGCACTTTATATCTTAAAATTACAAAAAAAATTATAGTTTAGAAATTATTGCATCGGTCATCTGCTGGGTTGTTGCAGCACCCTGTTTTATAACATCGGGACCGCCTTTAAGTTTGAGCATATCGTATGTTCTTACTTTACCTTCTTCGATTACTTTAGCAATAGCATTTTTAATTTTTTGGGCAATATCAATTTCTCCAAGATGTTCAAGCATCATTACTGCGCTCATAAACATTGCAATTGGATTGACAATCGAGGGTTGCAACTTTTCGTATTTAGGGGCCGAGCCGTGCGTCGGTTCGAATACGGCTACTTTCTCTCCAATATTTGCACTACAAGCAAATCCCAGTCCTCCCACCAGTCCTGCAAAACCGTCGCTTATAATATCACCGAACATATTCTCAGCTACGATAACCCCGTAGTCTTCTGGATTTTTTGTTAACCACATCATTTGGGCGTCGATATTTGTATCCCATAGTTCGATTTCAGGATATTCTTTCGATATTTCGCGTGCGATTTTTAGCATCATACCGGATGTTTCTCGCAAAACATTCGGCTTTTCACACAACGTAACGCTTTTGTAATTATTTTTACGTGCGTATTCAAAAGCGGATCTAATAATTCTTTCGCTTGCTTTTTTTGTGACAATTCTTGTTGAAATTGCCAGCTCTTCACTGGGAACATCGGCAAAAGCTTTCATCTTTGGGTGAGTTTCGAGTGCTTTTCTTACAACTTCCGGAGGATTTGTCCATTCTACGCCGGCGTAAAGGCCTTCTGTATTCTGTCTGAAAATTACGGTATTGACATATGGCTCTTCGTAAGTGCCGTCAATTTTTTTGCGGATAAAATTTAATGGATTCCCCTTGAAAGAGATGCACGGCCGAATGCAGATATCGAGGTTAAAATGTTGTCTGAGTGCAACGATAGGAGAGAAATAAGTAAATCCTTTATTGCGTAATTCCGGTTTTAGTTCTTCGGCTGCTTTATCCTTTGGTTTACTGGTGATAGCTCCGAAGAGAGCCACTTTATGCTTTTCAATTAAATCAATGGTCCTCTGAGGCAAAGGGTTTCCTTCATTACACCAGAATTCCCACCCGATATCTCCCCAAACATACTCTGCTACAAATCCTGCTGCATTTAACAATCTTATAGCTTCTGGTAATACTATTTTCCCAATTCCATCGCCCGGTAAGGCTACAATTGTTCTCATATTTTCTCCCAGTGTGTTGAAATTTTATTGATTAACTTAGATAAGATAATCTTTATTGGCAACTCTTTCGATTATTCAAAATGATTCTGCTTTATCTTTAAATAGTTTTTTTTAATTTAGAATAGTCAAAAAAAGGGGACATGAGATGAAGTTTAGCATAAATATCGATCATATTGCAACACTTAGAAACGCACGAGCCGAATTCCAGCCCGATCCTGTGGCTTTTGCATTGATGGCAGAACTTTACGGCGTTGATGGAATTGTAGTACATCTAAGGGAAGACAGGCGCCATATTAATGAACGCGACGTTAGACTACTCAGAGAATTAATTACAACAAAACTTGACCTCGAAATGGCTGCCGTCGACGAGATTATCGATATTGCATGCGATGTCAAACCTGAACTGGCTACCATTGTTCCGGAGAAAAGACAGGAACTTACAACTGAAGGTGGAATAAATGTAATTGACAACATTAGTTTATTAAGCGATACGATAAAGCGTCTCCACGAAGCTAAAATTGACGTTTCCCTTTTTATTGAACCAGACATCGACCAGATAAATGCCGCTGCTGAAATAAATGCAGACTTTATCGAAATTCATACCGGAAAATATGCCAACTCTCCTACCGAAGAGGAAAGATTCGACGAATTAGATAAAATTCGTCTGGCTGCCAAACATGCAAAAAAATTGGGATTGGGTGTTAATGCTGGTCATGGATTGAATTATGTTAATATGAAAGAATTCGTTGCTATAAAAGAAATTGACGAAGTTAGCATAGGGCATGCAATAATTGCACGGACGGTTTTTGTAGGCGTAGAAAAAGCTATTAAAGAAATGATTGAAATCATTCGCAATGCTCAATAAACCTGACCGGTAAAACTTTGATTAAAAATCTCAAGAAAAGATTAGACTACCATTACAATCAATTCAACAGTAAATCGATTGTGCCCGACCCCGTGTTATTTCCTCACAGATATTTAGATTCTCGCGACATCGAAATATCGGCTTTTATATCGTCAATTTTCGCATACGGAAATCTGTCGCAAATTATGAAAACACTGGATGAAATTCACAAAGTTATGCAGAATAAGCCGTATGAGTTTATATCAAATTTTTCACTGCATACAAAAATCTTTGAGAAATTAAAATATCGATTTTACAGTCCGGATGATATCAATCTTATTTTTTATGCTTTGAACAAAATATACAGTCAATACGATTCATTAAAATATTTATTTCTATTATACTATTTCGAAAATGAGAAAAATTTGAAATCGTCTATTACATTTTTTGTTGACAATATTAAGAATATAATTGCCCATAAAAGTAATATCAGCGCTGGTATAAAATTTATGCTGCCCGATCCTATGAAAAACAGTGCGTGCAAAAGAATGAATTTGTTTTTGAGATGGATGGTGAGAAAGGATAATATTGATTTCGGATTGTGGCAGGAAATTAGACCTGATAAACTCGTTATCCCCGTAGATACTCACGTGGCTAGAGTTAGCAGGATGTTGGGACTTACTCAAAAGAAGATTGTTAACTGGCAAATGGCTGAAGAAATTACCGAAAATCTAAGAAGATTTGATCCATCCGATCCGGTAAAATATGATTTTGCAATCTGTCATATTGGTATGAATAAGACGAAGATAATTTAAAAAGTTTGCTCGTCTATAATATCAATGTTATATTAGTCGAACGATTATCAAATAATTAATACCATAAACAGGAGAACGGCATGTCGGAACAAAAACGATTTGTCCCTTTCGTCTCGCCGGAAACAAATATGGCTGAATTTACAGTGAGAGCTCTGATAATTGGACTGCTTATGGCAGTTGTACTCGGAGCGGCGAATGCCTATTTGGGTCTTAAAGCCGGTATGACAATAGCTGCTACCTATCCGGCGGCAGTAATAGGGATGGCGCTTCTGAAATTAATGAAAGGTACAATACTGGAAGAGAATTTTGCACGTACTGTTGGTTCAATAGGCGAATCGATAGCTGCAGGTGCAATATTCACTTTGCCCGCATTTTTTATTGCTGGTATCTGGGATCCGTTTTTTACACCGGGTCATTATGCAATTTCGACGGCAATAATGGTTGCTGGCGGTGTACTCGGCATTATGTTCGTTGCATTATTGCGACGGGTTATGGTTGAAGATGCGGAACTCCCATTCCCCGAATCGGTAGCCGCTGCAGAAATTCATAAAGCAGGGCGTAATGGAACTGCCGGTTCAAAATACTTATTCAATGCGATGGGCATTGGCGCAGTTATTCAAGCATTAGGAAAATTTAAATTGTTCGCGTTTTCATACGATAAAGTTTTACAATTCGGTAAAGGAAGTATCTTATTCCGCTCGCCTGAAGTTAGTCCGGCTTATATGGGCGTCGGTTATATAATTGGTCCCAGACTCGCAGCATTGAACTTCAGCGGAGGTGTTATTGCTTGGGGTTTGCTTGCTCCAATCATTGCTTATTTCAAGTATACTGCAGCTGGAGATAATTCAATAGAAACGACAAATATGCTTGTGCAGGTTTGGAAAGATTATGTGCGTCCCATCGCTATTGGAGGGATGCTCGTAGGAGCCGCTTATACTTTATGGAAAATGAGAAATAGTCTTATTACAGGAATTGGCAGGTCGGTTAGTGACGTAAAAAAAGCTGCTACTGGAGAAGTGACTGAAATACGCACTGAAAAAGATCTAAGCTTTACTACAATTCTTGTTGGGATCGGATTGACAGCTTTAGCAACATTTTTTATTTATAATTTCTTTGCGCAGGACCTATTCGCAGCGTTGGTGGCAACGATCGTAATGATAATTGCTGGATTCTTTTTTGCTGCCGTTTCGGGTTATCTCGTAGGAATTATCGGGTCGAGTAACAATCCAATTAGCGGTTTAACGTTATCGACATTAGTTGTGGCAGCTGTTTTAATGGTTGCCCTTGGAATGAAAGGAATTCAAGGAGTGGCTGCTGTTCTCGGCGTGGCAGCTGTTGTATGCGTCTCGGCAGCCGTGGCAGGAGAAATGCTGCAAGATCTGAAAGCCGGTCATATTCTCGGTGGTACTCCATGGAAAATGCAGCTGGGTGATATTATCGGCGTTGTAATTTCATCGGCTGTAATGTTTATTCCTCTTTTTATTCTTCACGAAGGTGATATAAAATCGGGCGGTATGGGTTTCGGCGGCGACGCACTTCCGGCTCCACAGGCAAGTTTAATGGCTATCTTATCGAATGGAATTGTTGCTGGCCAAATGGAATGGATACTGATTTTTACAGGAATGCTAATGGGTGTCGGATTTATTATGATGAATGTCAAAAGTCCTATGCTCGTTAGCGTGGGAATGTATCTCCCGCTCGGTACGACTTTCGCAATTTTTGTTGGCGGTATCATTAAAGGAATCGTCGAAAAAATATCTGCTAAAAATAATTTCAACGATGCTCAGAAATCGAGAGTGGAAAATGTTGGAATTTTACTTGCCGCAGGATTAATAGCTGGCGAAGCTTTAGTTGGTCTTCTTTTTGCAGGATTTGCATTCTGGGAAATACCACTACTGGAAATCTTTAAAGAAACTACGTTCTTGATAAGTCTGGTAGTATTACTGTTTATTGCTTATTTACTCATAAAAATCCCAATTAAGAATGCAGGTAAACCAGAAGACCCTGCGTCTCCTTCGGTTCCAGTTTAATTAATTAAGCGCTGTTTCTTTTGAAAGAATCAGCGCTTTTATATTAACTGCGATATGATATGAATTTTTTTGGAAGACAAAAAATAGACAAAAATTATCTTGACCTTATACCTGTAAGAAAAGTCGAATATGAAAAAGACGGCAATCTGGTAACACTATTAATTCCAAAATTTACAAGTAATTTTGCGACAAAATTTATTATGCCAAGATTGAAGTCGAAATACATTAGGCTAAGACTCGATGAACTTGGTTCAGCTTCCTGGTTGGAAATTGACGATAATAGTAAGGTGGCTGAAATTTGCAATCGACTCAGAAATAAATTTGGAAATAAGATTGAGCCTGTTGAAGAACGTTTGACCCGTTTTCTGACACGATTGTACGTGGAAAAAATTATTTCTTTTAAGGAAATAGAAGGAGAAAAAATATGAGCAACACACTCTCAAGTCTTAAACCAGAACTATTATGGAAACACTTCGAAGAAATTTGTAAGAGACCGCATCCATCGAGAAACGAAAAGCTTGTTGCCGAATATATTATAGATTTTGCAAAGAAAAACTCGCTCGACTACAGCGTCGATGGTTTTGGTAATATCGTTATTAGAAAACCAGCTACACCGGGCAAGGAAAAATTAATGACGGTTGCATTGCAGGGACATCTCGATATGGTACCCGAAAAGAATAACGACGTAAAGCATAATTTTGACAAGGACCCAATTGAACCATATATTGACGGCGATTGGGTTAAAGCCAGAGGCACTACACTCGGCTCAGACAACGGCATCGGGGTAGCTGCAGCTCTCGCTATTCTTGAATCGAAGGATATTGAACACGGTCCTATTGAAGCTCTTTTTACACTTGATGAAGAAACAGGACTCAACGGCGCACAGGCTCTTCAACCTGGATTCCTGAAGGCCAATATTATGATTAATCTCGATTCAGAAGAAGATGGTGCTTTCTACATCGGATGCGCAGGAGGTCAAAACACATTTGCAGAATTCAAAATAAAAACAACACCTTACAAAGAAAATACTATTCCTCTTGAAGTATCGGTTACTGGATTAAAAGGGGGGCATTCGGGACTTGATATAGCAAGCGGGCGCGCAAATGCCATCAAATTACTTGTTCGTTTGCTCTATAATCTGAATGAAAAATTTGGCATTACACTTTCAAAAATTAGCGGCGGCAATAAACATAATGCCATTCCAAGAGAAGCTTTTGCATTAATAAGAATACCGAAAAAAAATTATATCGAAGTTTTAGACACGGTATCCAGATTCGAATCTACCGTCAAATCTGAATTCGCAACTGTAGAACCTTCGTTGCAGATTATTGCAAATAAGGTTCAATCGAGAGCAAAAGTAATCGACAAAGCTACCTCCGATAGAATAATCGACTCGCTCTACGGCATTCAAAATGGTGTAATTAAAATGAGCGCCGATATCGAAGGACTCGTGGAAACTTCTTCGAACTTAGCTGTGGTGGTTACTAAACAAAACAGTGTTGAAGTAATAACAAGTCAAAGAAGTTCTGTGGAGTCTGAGAAATATGATATTTCTAATGCTATTGCTGCAGTATTCAAATTAGCAAAAGCAAAGGTGAATTTTGGCGAAGGGTATCCAGGATGGAAGCCAGATATTAATTCTCCAATACTGGGACTCATGAAAGACGTTTATAAGCAGATGTTCGATACTGAACCAGAAATTAAAGCGATTCATGCTGGATTGGAATGCGGAATTATTAAAGAAAAATTTCCACACGTCGATATGATATCTTTAGGCCCTACAATTCAAGGTGCGCACTCTCCTGACGAAAGAGTACAAATAAGTACAGTTCAAAAATTCTGGGATGTTCTGGTTAATGTATTGAAAAATATTCCTTCAATTTAATTGACAGAATCGTATAGGAAGCCATTCTTTTCGTGGCTTCCTGTACGTGACTTTTTTGATAATAGAGTTAATGTTATGGTAATTACTACTAAAAAACCTCAACCTACATTTCTTTTTAGATGGACTATATTGCTTTTGATCAGCCTTGCGATGTTTGGAAATTATTATATCTACGACAGTATAAGTCCTCTGGCTGATTTGTTGGTAAAACAGCTTAAGTTTACCGATGCTGACATTGGGCTTTTGCAGGGAATTTACAGCTTTCCAAATATAATCATGGTGCTTATCGGTGGAATTATCATCGATAAAATTGGCACTCGGATTTCAGTATTGATATTTACAGCTCTAATAATGATTGGTGCGGTTGTTACTGCATTGACAGGCAAACTTTATATTATGGCTCTTGGCAGGTTAATATTTGGACTCGGTGCCGAGTCGATGATTGTTGCGATTACTACGATTATAGCTCGCTGGTTTAAAGGCAAAGAATTATCTCTCGCATTTGGACTAAATCTTACAGTGGCGCGACTCGGTTCTTTCCTTGCTCTTAATTCACCTACATGGGGAAAAAGTTTTTACGAATACTGGCAATCGCCACTTCTGATTACTGTGGCTGCAGGTGTTTTTGCTGTTGTTACCATCGTTCTTTATTATATTCTCGATCTAATCGGCTCAAGAAAATTTGATCTTCCTGCCGAAGGTCAACAGGAAAAAGTAGTTCTGAAAGAAATCTTTACATTTCCCAAAGCCTTCTGGTACATTACAGCGCTTTGTGTTACTTTTTATTCTGCCATGTTTCCGTTTCAGACTTTTGCAATAAAATTTTTTCAGGATGCACATGGCACAACAAGGGAAGTAGGAGGTAATCTTTCGAGTATTCTAACACTGGCGGCAATGATTTTTACTCCGCTCTTCGGATTGCTTGCCGATAAGATTGGTAAGCGTTCATTGTTGATGATGTTTGGCTCTCTTTTAATTATACCTGTTTATCTAATGATGGCGTATAAAATTGGCAGGCCGGATTTAATGACCGAAGGAGACTTTATTCATCTATCACTATCATTTTTTGATATCAACGTGTCAATTCCAATTTATCTTATTCTACCGATGTCGATGATGGGCATCGCTTTTTCGTTGGTGCCTGCTGTAATGTGGCCTTCTGTTGCATTGATTGTTGACAACACCAAACTGGGAACTGCATACGGTTTAATGACAATGATTCAAAATATCGGTTTATTTTCATTCAATATTATTATCGGTTACGCAAACGATATTTCAGGAGCGAGCGCAGCTAATCCGACAGGTTACAATACAGGTATGTGGATTTTTTCGATGCTTGGATTTTTCGGATTAATCTTTGCATACTTATTGAAAAAAAGTCAACAACAACTAGACGCTAAACCTGAATAAATATTTTATTAATGCTCTTTTTACTAAATTGTGTCCGTAAAAGTTATCGATTATATGAAACTCAAATTTTCAATAGTAATTTTTCTTACTCTTTCGGCAAGCAGTATTAATGCTCAAACTTTTGGATTCGGCTGTCTGGGTATGAGTGGTTTCTACGCCGGTTTTACGCATCATTACTACGAAGCGACCGCTATCAATGAGTTTCTTAACAACTATAAAATAAATCCTGTAGATGGCTTAATGCCGAATATTGAATTTAAAAGGTCAACAGGCTACAGAATAGGAGCTAATATTTTTAGAGCAAGATTTTCAAGTATCATTATAAGTACAAAAGGCTATTATCAATTTTTAAAAGAAACTAACGAATTCAAAACTGATGAATTGACTTCAGAACGTTACGAATTGTCGATGAATAATTGGGGCGTTGGACTGGATGTTGGTATTCCTGTCTTCTCTTTCCTCGATCTAAAACTTGTCGAAGGTCATCTAAATTTTTATTCTCCTGAATTCAAAATTAATCTTATAGAACAAAACAGCGCCACAGTTGAACTCAACAAATTTACAGCGGAGGAAACAAAAATTGGGTATTTCCTCGGTTCAGGATTAATAATTCATCTAATTCCGGATTATATCAGTCTGGAAGCCACGGCGGGTTATAATTTCCTGGAGTTGAAATATTTGTACGACGGTGAGAATAATTTATCGATACCTGTTACAAATTCAACTAAAGAAATAATTAATAAAAAAACTTTTTCTGCAACTCTTCAAATCAATGTGGGCTTCCCACTTTAAGGTAAAATTATGAAACAGACCAAACTCGATAAAGCTGCAGTAATAGCAATACGTGACTGCATGGGCGCTAAGACAAATGAATCGATATTAATAATTACAGACGAGAAAAAGAAAAAAATCGGTTATGCACTTTATCAAAATGCTCTGCGATTGGGGCACCCTTCGCTATATGTTGAAATGAAGTCGGGTGAGATGCACGGTCAAGAACCACCTGCTCAGGTAGCAGAATTGATGAAAATGTTCGATGTGGTATTGTGCCCTACAGACAAATCTTTGACGCATACAAACGCAAGGAGAGCAGCTTCTGCTAATGGAGTTCGTATTGCCACATTTCCTGGAATTACTGAAGATATTATGATACGAGGTTTAAATGCAGATTACAAAAAAATAGCAGAGCTCACAATTAAACTTGTAAAAAAACTCGACAGAGCCAGTAAAGTAAGAGTTACCGCTGCGGGTGGGACAGATCTCTCTTTTGAAATTAAAGGACGCAAAGCAATTGCCAGCAAAGGGCTTTTCCATAAAAAAGGCGAAGGTGGCAACTTACCCACAGGCGAAGCTTATATTGCTCCTCTTGAAGGCACCTCAAACGGTGTCTTTGTCGTCGATGGTTCGATGTCTGGTGTCGGTGTAGTTAAAAATAGACCAATTAGAATTGAAGTAAAGAATGGATATGCAGTAAAAATTAGTGGCGGTTCACAAGCAAAAAAACTCGAAAAAATACTTGAAAAGTATGGGCAATTAGCCCGAAACATTGCTGAATTTGGAATTGGAACAAATGATAAAGTTAAATTGAGTGGAAATTTGCTTGAAGACGAAAAAGTATTGGGAACGGTGCATATTGCTTTAGGCGACAATAAAACTATGGGCGGCAATGTAAACGTGCCAATTCATCTGGATGGTGTCATTAAGAAGCCAACCGTATGGCTCGATGGCAAGTTAATTATGAAGGACGGGAAGCTAATTAATTAAACGGGAAATTTCACACAACTTAATTTTTTGAAAAGAATTATCGAATATCCCTTACAATCTATCCGTTACACAGACTATTAAATTATAAATTTTTACTTTATAAAACTCTCCTAAAATTGATTAACCGCTCTTAATTTTGTAAATTTGTAACTTAAAAAACAAACAATTCTTATGAAATTTCTAAATGAATTAAACGAAGAGCAGCGTAAAGCTGTTGAGTACAATTCAGGTCCACATATGGTTGTGGCAGGTGCTGGTTCAGGCAAAACCCGCGTTTTGACTTACAAAATTGCGTATTTGATCGAAAAAGGACTGGAACCTGAATCGATTCTTGCTCTTACTTTTACAAACAAGGCCGCCAGAGAAATGAAAGAGCGCATTAAAGCGATGATCGGCAAGAAAGCCGAAAAGCTCTGGATGGGCACTTTTCATTCGATTTTTGCGCGTATTCTGAGAGCGGAATCGAATTATATCAATTACCGTCCGAATTTTTCGATTTATGACCGCGAAGATTCAGTCTCTCTGGTATCGAACGTTATGCAGGACCTCAATATCAACCTCGAAAATCTAACACCTAACGGAGTTCAGCATAAAATAAGTTACCTGAAAAACCAGATGATTTTGCCAGAAGATTATGAAAAGGAAATGTCTTCTACTTCCATAGATAAAAAATTTCTGGAGATTTATAAAGAATATCAAAATCGCCTGTTTCAAAATAATGCAATGGATTTTGACGATCTCCTTTTGAAGCCCATCGAACTATTTACGAATAATCCGAAAGTTCTGAGCAAGTACAAAAAAATCTTCAAATATATCCTTGTAGATGAATATCAGGATACGAACAAAGCACAATATGAATTGATCAAAATTTTAAGTCCAGTCCGCGATAAAATATGTGTTGTTGGAGATGATGCTCAGAGTATTTACAGCTGGCGTGGTGCTGAAATTAAAAACATGCTTAATTTCAAAAAAGATTTTAAAGACGCCAAAATTTTCCGTCTTGAACAGAATTACCGCTCCACAAAAATGATTCTTGCAGCGGCAGATTCTATAATTAAAAATAATGCCGAACAGATTGCCAAGACATTATGGACTGAGAATAACGACGGCGAACAATTGACTATTATACGCGCTTCCGACGAGAAAGACGAAGCGCTTCAGATTGCAAGGCGTATTAAAAAAGAAGTAATCAACCGTAAACTTTCGCTGAACGATATAGCAATTTTCTATCGATTGAATTCTCAGTCAAGAGCACTGGAAGAGGCTTTGCGCCGCGAGAAAATTCCGTATAAAATTGTAGGTGGTGTTGAATTTTACAGACGAAAGGAAGTAAAGGATGTACTGGCTTATCTACGGGTACTTTCAAATCAAAATGACGAAGAAAGTCTTCTCAGAATTATGAATTTTCCGCAGAGGGGAATTGGGAATACTTCGATTTCGAAGATGATTGCATTTGCCAGACGCCTGAATATTACACTTTTTGCAACAATGGCGCGTGTTTTCGAAGTAATCGAAGTTAAAGAAAGAATTCAGAAAAACGTTAAACAATTCAAGTTAATGCTCGACAAGTACATTGAGCTGAAAGATAAGCTTTCAATCAGTGAATTGACTTCTGCACTGGTTGACGAGCTCGGTATTCTTAAAATGTATAAAGAGGAAAACACTCCCGAATCCATGGCGCGTTATGACAACATACAGGAATTACTGAGAGCAATACAGGAATATAATCAAGAAAATCCAAAAGCTACACTTGACGAATTTCTGGCAGAAGTATCGCTGGTAGCTGGGATTGACCAGTACGACGAAAAAGCAAATGCCGTAACACTAATGACTGTTCATTCTGCCAAAGGATTGGAGTTCCCTGTTGTTTTTATAACTGGACTTGAAGAAGATATTTTCCCATTGAGTCCACGATTTGATTCGGATTCCAAAATCGAAGAAGAAAGAAGGCTCTTTTATGTTGCCCTCACAAGGGCGCAACAGAAAGTATTTCTGACTTATGCCAGGTCGAGGTATCGATTTGGCGAAGTGGCATATCAAAGTCGCTCTCGTTTCATCGATGAACTCGACGAATCTACTTATGTCGAAATTAACGGCCCGGGCAGTAGAAGAGCGGGTAGAAAGAAAAAAGAAGATTACGACGAGTACTATCAAGAAAGTTACGACGATTACGACCAGGAACGTCGTTCTTTGAGAGTCGGTAGTAAAGTATCCCACGCCATATTTGGCATTGGGAAAATACTTGCAATTACCGGCTCGGGAGACACCCAAAAGGTGACTATTGCATTTGAAAATCATGGCACCAAAAACCTTTTGACAAAATTTGCAAACTTGAAGCTCATTTAAAAAAATAACGGAGAATTAAATGAAGATAGGTATTTTAACAGGGGGTGGTGATTGCCCCGGTCTCAATGCCGTAATTAGAGCGGTAGTAAGAAAGTCTTTACAAAACGGACATGAAGTAATCGGTATCCGCGAAGGATGGCGTGGTATACTCGAAAATAATTTTATGACTCTCGACCTCGAAGCCATCTCAGGAATCCTTCCTCGCGGAGGCACAATACTCGGTACTTCCCGTACCAACGTCTACAAAGTTCAAAACGGTGAAGAAAAAGTAAAACAAAATATGAAAGATGCAGGAATCGACTGCCTGGTTGCAATTGGTGGCGAGGATACACTTGGTGTTGCCTCTAAACTCCACAAAGGAGGCGTTAAAGTAGTTGGAGTTCCCAAGACAATTGATAACGATTTGAACGCTACCGATTACACATTTGGTTTCGATACTGCTGTTAATATTGCCACCGAAGCAATTGACAGACTTCATACAACTGCAGAAGCTCATAATCGTGTAATGGTAGTCGAAGTAATGGGTCGCCATGCGGGATGGATTGCAGTCCATGCAGGCATTGCTGGAGGCGCCGATGTTATCTTGATTCCCGAAAAGCCGTTTGACCTTGATGAAGTGTGCGATATTATTACAAAACGTCATGCAAGAGGAAAGAACTTTAGCATTGTAGTAGTTTCCGAAGGTGCAAAATTAAAAACTGAAAACAACGTCGATAAAGACGGTTCTTTTGTTCTTAGCAGTATGGAAGTCGACGCTTTTGGACACGTTAAACTTGGCGGTATCGGAAACGTTATTGCAGAAGAAATCGAAAAAAGAACTGGATTTGAAACAAGAGCCACAGTACTAGGTTATATTCAAAGAGGTGGAAGCCCAACTGCTTTCGATCGCGTACTCGGTACACGACTTGGTGTTTTTGCCGCAGATTTAGTAGATAAAGGTAAATTCGGATATATGGCTGCTTTGAAAGGTAAAGATATCGTGGCTGTTAAATTAGAAGAAGCTGTCGGCGAGCTCAAAACGGTCGATCTTGAACTCTATAAAGTTGCGGAAACTTTCTTTGGTTAATAAGATGAAGGCTGCCTTTGGGCAGCCTTTTTTATTTAATCTTTCCCCATTTCCTTTAATTTTTTGTATGGTATGTGTTTAATCGAAAAATAATATTGTACGTCTTTCTTTAATTCCCCTGAAAGTAAAATAATTGCTAAAAGGTTGGGAGCGGTCATAAATCCAAGTGCAGCATCTCCAAAAGCCCATACAGCTTCAAGTTCCGCAATTGAGCCGATAAATACAAAGAGAACAAAAACCCATTTGTACGGTAAGATTGCCCTGTCACCAAAGAGATAATATGTCGCTCTGTCGCCGTAATAAGACCAGCTGATAATTGTGGAAGTAGCAAAGAGAAGTACTGCCAGCGTTACAATCTTATCGCCATAGTCGAATAGCCAGCTTAATCCAATTTTAAAAGCATATGAAGTTAGAATACTTGCATTGTAAATTTGATCGGTGTAGTTCGGATCAATTCGTAGTTTATAAAATTCGGTATGGTACCACGCACCTGTAATAACAATAACCAGACCAGTCAAGGTACAAATTGTAAGGGTGTCGATAAATGGTTCAAGAAGCGCAACAGTGCCCTCGCGTACTCCATATTTGGTTTTGGCGGTTGAATGGGCAATTGGTGCGCTTCCCTGACCAGATTCGTTCGAATACAATCCTCTTTTTGTTCCCCACAATACAGTATTTAACATTACAAGGAAAGTACCTCCAGCAGCACCAGCAATTTTAGCCGGCGGATTGAATGCCATTTCGATAATTAATTTTAAGCTTGGAATTAAAGATTCGATGTTTGCGATTATTATTACAGACGAGGCAATAATATAAAATATAGCCATGAAAGGGGAGAGTATACTCGTTACTTTACCTATTCTTTTAATACCACCGATAATAACAAGTGCAATAATCGACGATAAAACCAGTCCATTTATAACCTGCTGCCATGAAATTGCCAATCCTGAAATTATTTTGTGCTTTACTGTCCAGAAATTATTAACTCCAACAATTTGAGTAACTTCAGAATAAATTTGGTCTGAGAGTGTGAAAGCTTGTATTGCGTTGCCTGTGGCAAATGAACAAATTACAGCGAAACATGCGAACATAATAGCCAGCCATCTCCATTTTGGTCCCAAGCCTTTTTCTATAGTATACATTGGACCACCAGCAATAGAACCATTAGGTAGTATATCACGATATTTATGCGCAAGAGAAACTTCGGCAAATTTAAGAGCTGTACCGAATATTCCTGTTATCCACATCCAGAAAAGGGCGCCGGGTCCGCCATAATAAATTGCAGTTGCAACTCCTGCAATATTTCCTATTCCCACAGTTGCTGAAATAGCAGTCGATAGGGCACGAAAGTGATTTAAATCCCCGCTGTCTTTTGGATCGTCATAGATTCCTGCCGTAACTTTTATTCCGTGCCAGAAATACCTGATTTGGGGAAACTTTAATTTTATTGTTATGAAAATTCCTGTACCCAAAAGTGCAATTAACATAAAAGGGACCGAACCAAGCGGTACATCGGGGGATGGGAAATTTTTGATAGTTTCAAAATTGCCAGGAAAAGTCCAAACACTATTAAAAAATGGCACTCCACCTAATAAAAGAACTGTAAATATTATTACAATACCGATTAATCCAGCTGTCGATTTTTTCATTTCCACCCTTTTTTAAATTAGACCGATAGAACTAAGTAAAACAACAATTATTAATACAGGGGCAACAAATCGCAGTATAAATTTCCAGCAATCGAGGAACCACGGGTATTTGCCGAAGAATGTTTCAGCTCCTTGAATGATTTCACTTTTTACTTTATCGAAACCCCATACCCATCCGACAAAGATTGAGATAAAAAAGCCACCAATTGGTAGAAGAAGATTCGACGATACAAATTCCGATAAATCGAAGAAAGTAAATTTTCCAATCTTAAAGTCGGCAAGCAAATTGAAAGATAATGCACTCGGAACGCCGAGCAATAAAGCTGCAAAGCCAAATACAACTACGGCTTTCTTTCGACTCCAGCCTTTTTCGTCCACAAAATAGGCTGTAACAACTTCCAATAATGATACTGTCGAAGTGACAGCTGCTAAAGAGAGAGCTATAAAAAAGAGGATCGAAAAATAAAACCCACCTGGTATTTTGGTAAATACAACCGGTAATGTTCTGAAGATAAGGCTGGGTCCTACGTCAGGATTTTGACCTGTTGCAAAAACAACTGTAAATATGCTGATGCCTGCAATTATTGCAAGCAGAGTATCAAGAAATGCAATCCAGACCGTTGAATATGGTATATTATCTCTTTTAGACATATAACTACCGTATGTAAGCATGGCTCCCATTCCCAAACTCATTGAAAAGAATGCCTGTCCCATAGCGGCTAACACAACGCCAGTTGTAATTTTAGACCAGTCAGGATTGAAAAGATAGGCTAGACCTTTCGAAGCGCCCTCGAGCGTTAGACCTCGAACCATTATTATCAGCATTAAAATAAAGAGCATCGGCATCATAATCTTGCTGCCGCGTTCAATCCCTTTCTGAACACCAAAATAAACTATCGCCATTGTGAGGAGCATAAAAGCAGCAAGTAAACCGACATTCCAATAAACGTTTGCCAGCAAATCGGAAAAATGTGATTGAGCTGCATCTGGGATACTGTATTGTTGTAAATTACCATTAATAGCTTCATAAATGTATCCGAGAGTCCAGCCTGCAACTACAGTATAAAAGGAAAGAATGACAAAACCGGCTATGACTCCAATGCCTCCTATCCATTGCCAGAATGAGGAAGGGTGCAAGGACTTGAATGACCCTACGGGGTTTTTCTGAGTACTTCTGCCAATGAGTACTTCGGCTATCAATACTGGGATACCGATTAAAATTACACAAAAAATATAGACGAAAATAAATGCGGCTCCTCCGTTTTCACCTGATAAGTAAGGAAACCGCCAGATATTGCCTAATCCAATAGCCGAGCCGGCTGCAGCCAATATAAATCCCACCCGGCTACCCCATTGCTCTCTTTCAGAATTTTTAGGAATCATTTATTGTCCTCAATTATGAATTTAAATTTCTGCAAATATTGGATAATCATTCAAAAATATCAATAAATAAATGTTTTTGATAAGCTGAAATACTTCAATAGCATTACTTCAGTCAATCTAACTCAAAGTATAATGAAGAAAGTCAAATTTACGGCATCACAGGAAATAATGAAATTAATTTTGACTACTGGCCAATATATAAATTTGTAAGTTTCGCCTTTAGGATGTTCGAGGATATTAATTTCCTAAATGAGCATTAATGACTTATCCATTTGTATATTATCCTGTAATTTTCATTAAGAAAAGAATTATGCATTTGTTATCGAAAACTCTGTATGAATTTTAACTTGTAAAAAAATTGCAGGTTCGATTTTATAAAAATGTTCGGATTGTGTCATTTAATTCGTTTTATAAAAGAACTAAAAATTGACTGTTCTGCATTAACAAAACATAAAGCATTTTCTAAAATTAAATTGTACTGATTTATCATTGTAATAATGAGAGACATCTGAAAAATTCAATTAGAGGAACAGATTTATAAGTATTGTCGTTTTCATTGAAAAAATAAATCATGTATAAGTAAAAATTGGTTCTTTGAAATAGTGTTGTCTGCTTTATTGAGCCATT